>JAADEP010000057.1 GCA_013153335.1 Chloroflexota bacterium | reverse complement strand
ACCGCCAACCCGACCTGGATGTCCGCGGCTGGTCTGCTTCGATATTGGCGCAAATTCCGCGCCGCGCCCCAGGGTACTGCGAGCTGATGGGCTAGAGAACCGGAAACTCCGCGCGTCGAAGGGCGGAGAAATGGTATAATAAGGGGCGAGCCCGCGTAGCTCAATGGATAGAGCAACGGACTTCGGATCCGTTGGTTGGGGGTTCGAGTCCCTCCGCGGGCGCTGAGGGAGCCGTGGTTGTGCGGCTCCCTCCTTCCTTTTTCATGGCCCGCACGACGTGGCCATATCCTGACCATGGAGGCGGACCTTATGCCAAAACGTTCGAACAACGGCGCGCTCTTGGCCGCGCTCTTCCTTGGTGTCCTCATGGCCGCGATGGATATCGCTATCGTGGCTCCGGCCTTGTCGGCTATCCGCGATGCGTTTCACCTTGATGACCGCGCGGCCTCATGGGTGTTCAGCATTTACCTGCTTTTCAACCTGATCGGCACCCCCATCATGGCCAAATTGGCTGACCGTTATGGCCGACGGGGCATTTACATTCTCGACGTTGGCCTGTTTGTCGCGGGCACGTTGACCGCAGGGTTAGCGCCCAATTTCTCGATTGTTTTGCTTGGGCGGGCGCTCCAAGGTTTGGGCTCGGGGGGCTTATTCCCTATTGCGGTGGCGGTGATCGGTGATGTTGTGCCGCCCGAACGCCGCGGGCGCACGTTGGGGCTCATTGGCGCGACCTTTGGCCTGGCCTTTCTCATCGGCCCGATGCTGGGGGGCGTGCTGTTATATCTGGGCGGATGGCGCCTCATCTTCATGGCGGTCGTGCCATTAGCCGCGATCCTGATTCCCTGGGCTTGGCGTGTACTGCCCACGACCCACGCGCCCCAAACGGGTCCCTTTGATGCGGTCGGTACGGTGCTGTTGAGCGCGGCCCTGGTCGCCTTGTCCTATGGCGTCAACCGCGTCGAAGCACAACGGGGGCTGGCCGCTCTGTTCGCCCCCGATGTCGGCTTGCTCATGTTGTCGGGCTTGGGGCTGACCGTCCTTTTGCTGCTGTGGGAACGTCGAGCGCCCGATCCCATCATTCCCTGGAGCGTCGTGCGATCCGTACGCGCGGCTTTGGCTTTGGTACTAACCTTTGGCGCGGGTTTTATAGAAGGCGGCATGATGTTCATCCCCACAGTGGCGGTAGACGCCTTTGGCTTGACCCATCATCAGGCGAGCTTTCGCATGATTCCGCTGGCGCTGGCCCTGGGCGTGGGCGCGCCGTTCTTTGGGCGTATGTTGGATGCGCGTGGGCCGCGCCCCGTGTTGCTGATGGGTACCGGGCTCTCGGCCCTTGGTTTAGGCTTGTTGGGCTTGATGCCACTAAGCTGGCTCACCTTTTACCCTGGTCTAATCACCGTTGGCTTGGGGCTCGCGGCCTTGCTCGGAGCGCCGATCCGGTATATCATGCTGCAAGAAGCGGGTCCTGAAGCCCGAGCATCGGCCCAGGCTTTGATCTCGTTGGTGACCAAGGTGGGCCATTTGCTTTCGGGCGCGTTTGTTGGCGCGGTCGCCGCCAGCTTCGGCGGCGGAGCGCCGGGATACCAGCGGGCTTATCAGGCGCTTCTTCTACTGGCCTTGGCGTTGCTCGGTGTCGCGGGACGTATCCGCAACCAAGCTGGATCTTCGGCTTCCTCTTGAGCGGAATTTTGCATAAGAAATTTGTAAAAATTCCGACCAAGAAAGCCGCGAAGCCGGGGCAACGTTCTTATAATAAAGATGGACGTATCATGCGTGTTGCCAGCAACAACGCGCGAGCTAAGGTTGGATCCGAGTTTCGAAGGGCACGCGGAACGGACCGAATTTGAGGAGGACGTATGCGCAAGGGAGATCGCGGAGACATTGTGGTTGTGACGGAGCAAGACTTTGATACCGAGGTGCTGCAATACTCCCGGCAGCGCCCGGTTGTGGTGGACTTTTGGGCCCCGTGGTGTGGCCCCTGTCGCGTATTGGGGCCGCTTTTGGAACGGTTGGCCCGAGAAGCGGACGGCGCGTTCCGTTTGGCCAAAGTCAACGTCGACGAAAACCCCACGCTGGCCATGCGTTACGGCGTTCGTGGCATCCCAACGGTCAAGGGGTTTGTGAACGGGCAAGTGGTGGGCGAATTCATGGGCGCGTTGCCCGAGGCGCAAATCCGCGCGTTCTTGCGCAAACTCGCGCCTTCGCCCTTGGATTTGGCCATGGAGAAGGGAGATAGCTTGTTGCGTATGCAGGATTGGGAAGGAGCTGAAGCCGTGTATCGGGACGTGTTGGAACAAGCGCCGGAACTGACGCATGCGCGTTTGGGCTTGGCCAAAGCCCTGCTGATGCAGGGCCGGGGCCGCGAAGCTTTGGCTTTGCTGCGCCACTTCCCTGCAAGCCGGGAATATCGAGCCGCCCAGACGTTGCTTCCGCTGGCCGAAGCCCTCGTTTGGGCCGAGAGTCACCCCGCGGGCGAAAGTGATGATCCCCTTGAAGCGATGTACCGCCGGGCTTTGGACTTGATCCGGCGGGGCAACATCGAGGCCGCGATGGATGGCCTCATCGAGATCATCCGCCGAGATAAGCGGTGGAACAACGACATGCCGCGCAAAGTGCTCTTGGGTCTGTTCGAAATTCTGGGCCAAAACCACCCCTTGACGCGGCAATACCGCCGGGAGCTCTCGATGGCCCTGTTCTAATGGATTTTGCACGCGCCTTGAATATGCGAGCAAAGCGACGATGCGCTTCCAAACTTGTGCTTGGAAGCGCATCGTTTTCCATATGCCCATACATGATTTGGAGCTTTTGAGGCAACGCTATGACAGCTAAAGAGAAAAAGCCTGCAATGCCTCGCTCTGCCTGGTTGCCTTTCATTTTGGTGGGTTTTGTCATCCTACTTGTAGGCTTGCGTTTCGAATGGGGCGTACATCTCTATCACGATCTCAACCCAGACGATGAAGGACTTTACCTCTGGCGAGGACTAAAGTGGGTTACCACAGGTGTGAAGCTTCCGCGTACGTGGGGACCCCTCTATAGTTTGTGGTATGTACTGCTAACCCGGATTTGGCTGCCTGAACATGCTTATTATGTCAATCTTTATCTGACCGCCCTTCTACCTCCCTTAGGACTGGCGTTAAGCTTGCGCTCGCGGACATCCAAATTTACGGGGAGTCTGCTCGCGGGTTCAGGATTCCTTTTTTCAGCCATCAACCACAGCGACTGGCGTGTGAGCCACTTCGCGCTAGGATTTATCGTCCTGGCATGGTGGCTCTGGCCGCGTTCTGAGCCCGGCCCAGGGAGTTGGCTTCTCCAAGCAGGTTTCGCCTGGTTTGTGTCATATATCCGCCCTGAGTATGCGGTAAGTGCCCTGGGCTTTGTAGCGCTCGCCACTGTTTTGCTCTTCGCGCGCTCGTTTCAGAAAAAACCGGTCCCTTGGCCACTCATATTCGCCTTGGGCGGATTGCTCCTCATAATGGTTTTGACCCATCCTTGGCACGATTCGCAAGGGCGTTTTTGGGCTGCGTTTGGCCAGCATTTCGCGGTTCGCTGGCAAGCCCGTACGCATGCTCACTTCAATCCGTATCACGATTGGCCCCTGGTTTTGGAACAAGCATTTGGCCCTGTCGATTCTTTTGGTGAGGCTATCCAGTCTCGTCCTGATTTAATCGCTTGGTTCGTTGCCCGTAATATCCGTAGTTGGGTGAAAACCGCCCTTGTGGGCCTAACTCCCTACCCTTGGCGTCATCTATGGTGGCTCCTGGGCCCCTTGGTCGTTGTATTCGCCCTCGGGCTTCTTGTTTGGCGGCCGCACCAAGCCCTCGTTCATCCCTTAACCCTCATGCTCGCCTTGTGGAGCTTGCCCGGCCTGGCTTCATCTTGGGTTATCTACCCTCGACCGCATTATATGGTCATTCCCCTGGCCGCGTTTTGGTGGTGGTTCGCCCTACACCTGGCCGAGCTGTTACGCCAAACGGATCGACTGGCGAGCTTGCTCATCGTTAGTTTTTCGCTCTTTGTTATCCCCCGTCCCTACATGCAGGCTCAGCCGCGCCCCCTTTACGAAACCGTTCAGGAACTTCGTCATTTCTTACCAGCGAGCCCAGATCTGGTCGCCGGCCTTCTTATCGAAAATCACCCAGCCCAGCTGTACTTGTCAGACCGCGTACGCTTTGTATCGTCAACATCCGACCTCTCTCCTTCCGAAGTCCTGGTCTTCCTTTATCCGTGGCCATTGCCCAAGACTCTTGAACATCCCCCGTTCTTGCGCGAAACCCTCAAGTCCGCGCGTTACCACCCCGTACAACTACCGGATGGGAGTCAATGGCTTGTACGCATGTCTGAGCCATAGCAAGCGACGAGTGGGACAATGGTACAATGAGGCCCACACGCGGTCTCAGGCAGAGCTGTGGGAGGGAGAGTAACCATGATGTGGGAGATCCCGGAAGGGTTTCGTTCGGGTTTCGTCGCGGTGGCGGGCCGACCCAATGTGGGCAAGTCCACCTTGATCAACGCGCTCTTAGGCCAAAAGATCGCGGCCGTTTCGCCCAAACCCCAAACGACCCGACGTCGCCAGCTGGGTATTTTGACCACCGAACGCGGGCAAATCGTCTTTATCGACACCCCGGGCATCCATCGCCCGCTCCATAAATTGGGGCATTCGCTCAATTACGAAGCCCAACAAGCCCTAGAAGAAGCCGACGTCGTGCTGTTCATGGTCGATGCGAGCCAACTCCCTGGGCCTGAGGACCGCATGGTGGCCGAGAATATTGAGACCCTGGCGCCCAAGACCCCGGTTTTGCTTGTGCTGAACAAGGCCGATTTGGTTGAACCAGGGACCCGGCCCGCGCGGCAACGGGAATACCAAGCCCTGCTTCCGCGCGCGGAGCCGATCTGGATTTCGGCCCTGACGGGCGAAAACCTCGCTGAGCTCCAAGACCGCCTGTTCGCGCTGCTTCCCGAAGGACCGCCGTATTACGACGCTGAGCAGATTACCGACCTTTATGAGCGGGATATTGCCGCGGACCTCATCCGGGAGGCCGCGTTACATCACCTGCGCGACGAGGTACCGCACAGCATCGCGGTGCGGATCGACGAGTACAAAGAGCGGGGCGACACCGGGGCGTACATTGCAGCCACCTTGTTCGTCGAGCGCGAATCCCAAAAAGGCATTGTTATCGGCAAAGGCGGGAGCATGCTCAAAAAGATCGGAACGACGGCCCGACAGGCCATCGAAGCCATGAGCGGGCGCAAAGTCTATTTGGACTTGCGGGTTAAAGTGCGCAAGAACTGGCGTAACGACGAAGCGACTCTGCGCCAGTTTGGCTTTGCCTTGCCGCCATCCAAAGGTAAAAAGAAGCACCGACGGCGCTGAGGAGGCAATCATGGCGGGGCGGCTGAGCCGGCGAGACGTGCTCAAACTCGCATTGTTGGCGCTAGGCGGCGTGGCCTGGCGTCGGCTACCGGCCTGGTTGCGTGGCACGGTGGCGGCTTATACCTTCCCCGATGCCGAGCGTTTAGGCCGCAACACCACCGGCGGTCGCATCGAGATTTACGCGCGGCCCGATGCGACCACCTCGCCCATCGGGTATTTGTTCGAAGATGCCATCGTGCCATGGCTGCGAGAAGTTACGGGATACCATCCTTACCGCATCAGCCAGCGCTTTGTCGATACCGGGGAAGGATACGTTTGGGCCCCTTACCTTCAACCCGTGCGGAATCAGCCTCAGACACCCTTGGAACAGTTGCCAACCTACGGTGAAAAGCCTGGCATGTGGGTTGAGGTTAGCGTGCCTTTTGTCGACATCCTTTTGGCGAATCCACCCG
Source organism: Chloroflexota bacterium (assembly GCA_013153335.1). Taxonomy (GTDB): domain Bacteria; phylum Chloroflexota; class Anaerolineae; order Anaerolineales; family DRMV01; genus JAADEN01. Next base: position 3,355 of record JAADEP010000057.1, on the reverse strand, counting down.
CGCGGTCTCCTTGGCTGCAACATACGGCCTACCCCCGGCTTTATTACACCCAAGTCATGTGGGTGGATGGCCGGCGGGTCGATGACCAGGGCCGGGTGTGGTACCACGTGACCGAGCGGTATGGCTCATATGGAGATACGTTCTGGGCTCGCGCCGAGGCTTTTCGTCCCATCACGCCCGAAGAAATTACGCCTATCTCGCCTGAGGTTGAAGAAAAACGCGTCGTTGTGGATGTGACCTACCAGACCATGTCCTGTTACGAGGGCGAGACGGAAGTGTATTTTTGTCGGGTTTCCACCGGCGCGAAGTTCGACGCGTATGGACGCCCGACCGATGAATGGGCCACCCCGCTAGGCGCGCATCCGATTTGGCGCAAGCTCATCTCTGTGCACATGAGCGGCGGCACCACCGGGGGCGGGTACGACCTTCCGGGCATTGGATGGACCATGCTTTTTGTCGGCGAAGGCGTTGCGTTGCACAGCACGTTTTGGCACAACAACTTCGGCGTACCCATGTCGCACGGCTGCGTAAACCTGCGGCCTGAAGATGCCAAATGGGTCTTTCGCTGGACCCAGCCTGTTGTGCCCTATGAGCCGGGCGACAAGACCGTGCAGATGCCAGGCGGGACGGTCGTGGAAGTCATTGAGGTGTGACACCTGACCGAACCGCGCATCCAAAACCAATGAGCCCAACTTTGATCGTTGAGGAGGAAACATATGGAGGCATCGAACGTCGGCCTTTGGATGGCATTCTTGGCCGGCTTGGGATCGTTCATCACGCCATGCGTGCTGCCTTTGGTCCCCGCGTACATTAGCTACCTTACCGGCCGCTCCTTGGGCTTAGGGGATGTGCCTTCAGGCCGAGCCCGGCTGTATGCGTTGAGCCATGGCGTGGCCTTTATCCTGGGCTTCAGCTTTGTGTTCATCAGCTTAGGCCTGGCGACATCGTTGCTGGGGCAACTGCTGTATCAGATCCGTTTTTACCTGGCTCGCATCGGAGGGATCGTCGTCATTCTCTTCGGCCTGCACATGACCGGCCTCATCCGCATTCCGTTCTTGGCCTACGATTACCGTTACGAAGCCGACGAACTCCTGGAAGACAAAAGCGGCTACCTGGCCTCCTTTTTGTTGGGGGTTTTCTTTTCTGCGGGATGGTCGCCCTGCGTGGGCCCGGTTCTGGGCGCGATCTTGACCTATACCCTGCAAGGTGGCTCGAACTGGGTCGGCGCGCAGCTGCTCGCGGCCTACTCGGCGGGTCTGGCCGTGCCCTTCTTGGCCGCCGCGTGGAGCGTGGATTGGGTGACAGTTGTGCTGACCAGGTACCGCAAATTGACGCACTACGTCGAGATTGCGATGGGGGTGGTTCTCATCTTCTTGGGCGTTTTGCTAACCCTGGGAACCCTTGAGCGGCTATCTTCGGTGCAAACCTTTGGCGACCTGATCCGCATTCTGATTCCATAAGCGCGGAAGGACAACGAAGGATGGGGATACGTGCCGAACGGCGGGCGGTTCTTTACAGCTTGATGCGCGGCGTCGCGCTGGCACTGCTCTTCTTCGCCTTGGGAATAGGCGTGAGTTGGCTCTGGCGTTCAAGAGAACAACTTCGGGTTGGCAAGCCCGCGCCCGATTTCACCCTGCCCGCGTTGGATGGCCGCCTCGTCCGGCTGCGCGACTATCAAGGCCGAGTGGTGGTCTTGAACTTTTGGGCCACCTGGTGTACGCCTTGCCAGGAAGAGATGCCCCTGCTGGATCAGCTGCACCGGAGCGCCTCAGAAGAGCTCGTAGTTCTGGCGGTCAACCAAGGCGAACGCCCGGAACAGGTGCAGGCGTTTCTGGAGCAGCATCAACTCCACCTGCTGGTGCTGCTGGATCGCGACACGCGTGTGAGTCGCCAATACGGTGTGCGCGGGCTTCCCACGACCATCGTCATCGACCCCACAGGTCGGATCGCGGCCATCCACGCGGGCTTGCTCACCCCGGAGGACCTCCGCACCCTGTTGGCGCCGTGGGGTGTGCCTTTGCCCTGAAAGGCTCATACCCCAGCCAAAGGCGACATTGCTTGCACGGAAGGGCGCCCAGGCACGCGTGAGGGTCGGGCGCCTTTTCGATTTCGCGTTCGTGCAGGAGGACCCAATCATGACAACTCTGGTTGTGACCGTGTACTATCATCCGGACGATCCGCGCGCGGCAACGGTCTTTCGTTGGCTGCAAGAACTCAAGCCGCGATACAACTTGCAGATAGTACCCGTCAACCTCCGTGACGAACCTCGCCTCGCTCAACACATAGGGGCCGGGCTGCGCATTGAGGTGGGCCGTTATCGGCTCGAAGGGGACTTCGACCGCCGTCGTTTGGAAATCACCCTCGCGGCCGCGCGCGAGGGCCAGGATTTTCGGGCCAGCATCCTGGGCGAAGACGCGGTCGCACCGCAAAAAATGCCCTTGGGGGACCGCATACTTTTCTGGCTCTCAAAACACTTCCTCACCGGATTTCTCATCTTCTTAGGCCTGTTCGTCACCCTGCCGATCGCCGCGCCGGTCTTCATGCATCTTGGTTGGGAGACGCCGGCTCGCCTTATCTACAAGGCCTATAGCCTGACGTGCCATCAATTGGCCTTTCGTTCGTGGTTCTTGTTCGGCGAACAACCCGCGTATCCGCGCGCGGCAGCCCACGTGGAAGGCCTGCGCTCGTTTGGCGAGGTCACCGGGCTCGACGAACAAGACCTCTGGGCCGCGCGCGCGTACATCGGCGACGAGCGTGTGGGATACAAGGTCGCGATCTGCCAACGCGACATCGCGTTGTGGGGCGCGTTCTTTTTGTTCACCCTGGGGTATTGGTTGCTCAAGCGTCGCGGAATTCGGATCAAACCCTTGAAATGGTACTGGTGGCTCCTTGCGGCCATACCCATCGGCCTTGACGGTGTGAGCCAACTGTTGAGTCAAATCCCGCATTCGCCCATACCTTATCGCGAGAGCACACCCTTGTTGCGCACCTTAACCGGCTTTTTGTTCGGCTTCGCGACCGCGTGGTTCATGGTCCCCCAGATGGATGAGAGCATGGACGAGGCGTATCGTATGTTGCTGAAGCAATATCAGAGCGTGGCCGCGCGACGTGCGCGTAAAAACGAAAAGCGCGCCGCGTGACACGGCGCGCTTAGGCGTAAGACGAGGAGGGAAGGCCATCAGACGAAGCGCGTTTGGCGAGGTTGGCCAACAGGGCCGGTTTCGGGGGCAGCCACCGCGGGGATGGGCTCGTAGACCGGCTCGGCCACCACGCGGGCCCGAGTGGGTGCACCAGGGCTGGTGGGCGCACTGGGGCGGGGGCGGGTCGCCGCGGTCGGGGCCCGGGCGGCGCGGGC
>JAADEP010000129.1 GCA_013153335.1 Chloroflexota bacterium | reverse complement strand
ACTCGGCCACGACGTGGCGCTTGAAGGCTTCGCTATACCGAGGACGGCGTTGGATGGTGTCCGACATCTTTCCCTCCGGAAAAAGGTTGTTGGTCCGGGGTCCCCAAAGTGTAAACCTTTTTCCGGACGGGACAGCTTATCTGTCGACTAACGACTGCAAACTGTCGACTTTTGTCGCTAACTTCCATCTTCCAACCACCAACTTCTCCCACCTCCCATTACTTCAACCGCACCTCAAAGCGGCACGCGGGCGCGCCGGTGGCCATGCATGCCACTTCGCGCACGTCGACGGAACGGCCCAAGGCTCGCTCTAAAAAGCCGGCCCAATAGCCCGCAATGGGATGGCAGACCGGCTTTTTGCTCTGCATGTTCGCGCCCAAAACCGAATCCCGCACGACCAGGGTCCATGTGTCGCCGGCCGTACGCTGCAGCTCGGCCTGCCCCCAGCGCGCGGTGTTGAACGCGATGGTTAACGCCGCGAGCAGCTCCTCGCCTTGCACGTTGAGCCGCTGGGCTAGCAGATCCGCGCTGCGGTGCCCCGCGTTTTTGCCCGCGCGGTAGAGCAAGCCGCCCAGACCAAAGCCCATCATCTTACGCACAGCCTCGTATAGACCCAGGATCCCTTGCTTGTCAATGAGCACCGATTCGTTGAGCACCACCTCGCGCACGCGTTGCGGGTCAAGCTGCATAGCAAACCTCCTCGCTACCCACCATTGGTCAGGGGTGGAAAGCGGCACGGCTTCAAGTATTCGCTCGGCATACGACCGTCCTTAAGCTTATTTGTGAGCGGCCATTGGGCCAGCGTAAAGACGTACGGCCCGCCGGTCCGTTCGACCTCCTCGGCGAGTTCCGCGAAGAAACGAGCCGTGACCGCATCAGCCGGATGGTAGGTTGAGAAGTACAACATTCCGTATTGGGTTGGTTCGGGCGTGACCATCGATGAGACCGTGATGGTCTGGCCGTTGGGCAGCACGTAGCGATACATGCGGTTAAACCGAGGCCAACGCTGGGGGAGCTCGTACTCCTGTTCTTCTCGCTGGAGACGTAACCACGCGTCATAAAACCGACCACCTACATAACCATCCGGGTGTTTGAGTAGCATGTTGATCAAGCCATGCCAATAACATTCGTCGTGATAGGGCAGGCTTACGTAACGGAAAAAGCGCAGATTTTGCTTCAGGATGTTCGCCCATTCCTCCTCGTCCTTCACCATCCGGGCGAAATCAATCTTGGGGGAGAAGAGGTATAGCGTTAAGTTGTAAGGGTAATGCTTCGGCCATTCATCTACGAGATCGGAATAGCCGAATTTTTGGAGCAAACGTAGCATTAGGCGGTTCACCACCAACAGATCGCTCATGTCGTCGGCGACAAACGCGGGTAAGCGCGTGTGTTCCGCCCACCTTTGCGCAGAGCGTTTCACGCGAGATACGTAGTCAGGGTCGACCTGACGAACCTCTCGAACGTTGAGCAGGCTGACCAAGACTTCCCGTTCCTCAGGTAACATGCCCAGAACCCTGGCAATTTCGAAAAGGAGGGGAATGTCGGCTCGGGAAACCTTTTTGGTCTCTATGCGGCGCAGTTGGGCTTCCGAGATCTTGATGCGGACCTTACGGAGAATGTCCGCTCGGGTCAGACCTTGGGCTTCTCGCCAGGTGACGAGGATGCGACCGATCTTGGTCTTGGGCTTCGCTCGGTTGCCTCCTCGATATTGCCGCTTCTCGGCACACGGCTCCGCGACCAACACTTGCGTCAGGGGCATTTTGGTGACCTCCTCTTGGGCATCGGGCGAGGTCGACGTCCGACCTCGCGGTTAGGGTGAGGACACGTCGCCTTCGCCCCAAGGCACCCATTCCCCCGCGGTCAACGGGACCAACGTCGCCGGTCGGGACACGGCCTGCATGCGCTGCAGGATGACCCGCGCTTCTTCGGGCGTGGCCCAACGTACCGTGCCATCGCCCTCGGTTACCGTGGGCCGAAACCGCCACCCGACCAGCCGGGCGCCTCGGAAGCGAATCTCAAGGATTACCCCTTGTTTTGTTTCTTCCGACCAATCTTGATCAAACATAAAATTTCCCAGACTGTAGAACACCGGGACGTGGTCGACCACTTCCACGCCTTGAACCACGTGAGCGTGATTGCCGACCACCACATCCGCGCCGGCGCGTACAAAGAGCCGCGCGAAATGCCGTTGGAGATAGTCCGGTTGGGGATCATATTCGGGTCCCCAATGAGGCATTGCAATGATGAGGTCGGGGTGTTGCGCGTGCGCACGTGCCATGGCTTCGTGCAAATTCGCCTCGTTGAGGACCGCGATCCCGGGCGTATTGGGGCCCGCATACGCCTTGGGTTCAATATAGCCCAGCGCGACGAACGCGATGCGTACGCCTTTCACGGTCAGGATGAGCGGCTCGAGCGCTTGGTCGAGATTTTCACCCGCGCCAACGATGTACAGGCCAGCTCGGCGCAAGTTATCCAAGGTCTCGAGGAACGCGCGGTCGCCGCAGTCCAAAAGGCCGCAGTTCTTGATGTGGTTGGTCGCCACGTTGATCACGTCGAACCCGGCCCGGGCCAACGCATCCGCGTGGTAACTACGGCCTACGAGCACAAAGGTGGGCCGGCATCCGGTCATGGGGGGATAGTCGCTCAAGGCCGCGTTGAGCACGCCAATGGCCAAATCTGCGGAGCGAATGGCGGGCGCGACGTGGGCGTAGAGGTAATCTGCGTTCCCGCGGGATTCGGTCGCAGCTTGCACGCAGCGCGCGGGCACAATGTTGCCCGTGAAGAGCAACGTGAACTCAGGTAAGGGCGTGGGGCTTGGGGTTGCGGTCGGGCTCGGGGTCACCGTGGGGGCCGGGGTCGCGGCCTGGGTAGGGGACGGCGTGGGGCTTTGGGCCGTGCCCGCAGCCGGAAGGATGGGCGCGAACGTTGCACTGACCGCCGCGTTGGGGCGGAGACGCGGATGAGGTGCGTTGAGGCAGCCCGCGGCCAACAGCAAAAGCAGCGCCGCGAGCAACCCCCAGGCAAGGCCCCTGGCCCCTCGCGCCCGGGCCATGGTGAACGCGCGTCGTCGGTGGGCCATGTTCGGCTCCGATGGCTTGCTACGCGTTCGTGCGCAGGGCTTCAATAATGGCTACCGCCATGTCATAGCGGCGGAAGGGCGGCATAATATAGAGCCCTGCAGCCCATGGGCGAATGGCACGGGCAATTTCCACCGCGATGCGTACGCCTTCTTCACGACTGCGTTCGCCAGCTTGTTCTAAGCGCCGCATCATATCCTCCGAGATGGTGATGCCCGGGACCTCATGATGCAAAAAGCGCGCGTGCCGCACCGTGGCCAAGGGCAAAATGCCCACGAGAATCGGCACGGGGATGGGCCCATAGCGCGCTTCATATGTTTCTAAAAAGGCGCGCGCTTGCGCGGGGTCATAGACCGGCTGGGTGAGGAAAAAGTCAGCCCCCGCGCGCAATTTGCGCCGAATGAGCTTCATTTCCCGTTCTGGATCTTGGGGCGTTAGATTGAGGGCCGCGCCGACGAAAAATTGCGTCGCCTGGCCCAAGGGGTTACCCGCATGATCCGACCCTTGATTGAACTTGCGTTTGATCAAGCGGATGAGGCCCGTTGGCGTAAGATCATAATGGTCCATGGCCTCAGGATAGTCCCCGATGGCCGTGGGATCGCCCATCACAACGAAAATGTTTCGGATGCCGAGCGCGTGGGCGGCCAGCAAGTCGCCCTGCACCCGTAGTAAATTGCGCCCCCGTGTGGGGAAGTGCAAGGTGGTTTCGATGCCCACTTCCGCCTGGATGCGGTGACAAACGGCCCATGGACTCATGCGCATCCGGGCCATGGGGCTATCGGTCACGTCGATGACGTGCGCGCCCGCTTGCGCGAGCTGCCGCGCGCCTTCGAGCAGCCGGCTGAGGTCCACCCCGCGGGGGGGCGACATCTCGACCGCGAAGACAAACTCGCCGCGGGCCAGCGCAGCCGCGAGGCGGGAGGGCACGGTCGGCTGTCCCGGGGGGCCGCCGGCCGGCTGGGTACGACGCACCGCAGTCCGAGGCGAGGCAGGCGCAGCGACCACGCGCACTTCGGTTTGCGGCGGTTGGGGTTCGAACCGATCCAACGCGATCCGCATGGCGTGAATGTGTTGCGGATTGGTTCCGCAACATCCGCCCACGAAAGACGCACCCGCGCGCGCGTAGGCCTCCGCGTATTCGGCGAAATAATCCGGCCCCGCGGGGTAGACGATGCGGTCGCCCACTTGTTCGGGCCAGCCCGCGTTCGGCTTGATCCAGTATATGGCGTCGGGCACGGCTTGTCGCATTTGTTGGAGCACGCGCAAAAGTTGCGCGGGCCCGCCAGAGCAATTCGCGCCGATGACATCCGCGCCCCATTCGTGCAGGGCCCGGGCCACTTGCGCGGGCGTTTCGCCTAAGAGGGTGCGATCGTCGCGGGTGAAGGTCATGCTCGCGACCACGGGCAAATGGGGCGCGACTTCGCGCGCGGCCGCGAGGGCCTCGCGCATTTCGTTGAGGTCGGTCATGGTCTCGATGACCAGCAGGTCCACGCCGGCATCGGCCAGGGCTTGGATCTGCTCCGCGAACGCGGCGCGCGCGTCTTCGGGCTGCACCGGGCCCAGGGGCGCGACGCGCACGCCCAGGGGGCCAATATCGCCCGCGATTAAGATGTCCTCCCGGCCAGCTTCGCGCGCGGCTTGGCGCGCGAGGCGCACGCCAGCTTCGTTGATGGCGCGCACTTGGTCCTCGAGCCCGTGCGCGGCCAACCGGTAGCGATTTGCCCCAAAGGTGTTGGTCAGTAAAATTTGCGCGCCCGCTTCCGCGTATTGGCGATGCAGGTCAAGGATGAGCTCGGGTTGCCGCAGGTTGAGCGCGTCAAAGCTTTCGTCAAAGGGCACGCCTCGCGCGTGGATTTCGGTGCCCAGCGCACCGTCCAAGAGCACCGGTTTCCCTTGCTTGAGCAAGGCCTCAAAACGGGCCCGGGGTTGCGAGGCTGGTTTGGTCATCTCGCCCTCGTTAAATCAAAGCGAAGCGGCTCGGTGAATTGGCCCTTGCCTGCTAAGGTGCTGCCCATCCGAAACGAACAGGGGAAGAGAAGGAAACGCAACGGTACAATCCGGTGTGATGACTTGATTATACCAAAAGGCTTTTGGACTTCATACACTTTTCTAATGCGCTAAGTCCGGGTGCCCATGGTAAGATGAACCTGGAACCCGGGCCGGAGAGGGAGTTATGGCCGAGGCGATGGTTCACGCGGCCGAGGCCGCGCGTGCGTTAACTGCCCGGCAACGGTATTTGCTTTCCTTGGTCGTTCAGGCGTATATTGAACACGGGCGCCCGATCGGCTCGCAGTGGTTGGTCGAGACCTATCGATTGCCCTATAGCCCGGCGACGGTGCGTAATGAGCTGGCCGTACTCACCGCGGCCGGATACCTGAGTCAGCCCCATCCGTCGGCCGGGCGGGTGCCGACACCCAAGGGCTATCGGGTGGCCGTGCAAGAGATGCTGCCCCGGGTTTCACTCTCGCCCGAGGAACGCGAGGCTATCCGCCGCGCGTTCCAAGAGGCCGCGTATGACAGCAGCCGCTGGCTGCCCCTGGCCGCGCGGCTTTTGGCCCGTCAGGCCCAAGCCGCGGCCATTGTCACCGGGCCCGACACCCCGGTCGCGCGTGTGTCGCATATTGCGTTGGTGCCGGTGCGGGGGCGACAGGTGCTTTTGGTGGTGGTGTTGGAAGGCGGCGAAGTGCGGCAACGGCTTTTGCTGCTGCCCCAAACCCTAAGCCGCCGCGAACTCACCGTGCTCACCGAGCGGCTCACCCAACGTACCCAGGGCCTGGACGGCGAAGCCATCGCTCGGCTGAGCGGCAGCAGTCCGGCCGAGACCTTGCTCTTGCAGGTGATCGCTGAGGAAGTGCAAGAGGCCGCGCGGCGTTCGGTGGGCGCCCGGGTCTATCGAGCTGGACTGCACTATCTGCTCCAAAAAGAGCCGGATTCGCCCGCCGCGCAGGCCTTTGCCCGTTGGGTCGAGGAAGGGTTCCGCATTCTCGAGGATCTCTTTGGCCCGACCAGCGAAGAGCCGCCCGGGCGGGTACACATCCTCATCGGCGCGGCCGAACGAGGGCAAGAGCTGCAACATTGCGCGATTATCTGGGGCCGATATGGCCGTCATGTTGGAGGCCTGGTCAGCGTGGTCGGGCCGTTGCGCATCCCCTATCAGCGGGCCATCCCCGCGGTAGGGTTCATGGCTCAGGTCCTGACCGAATTGATGGACCGAGCCGAAGGCGCGAACGAAACGCCCTAATCCACCCTGAACCCAGGAGGCAAAACCATGGCCGATAAGGCTGCACCGAACCACGATCAAGAACCTCGGGCGTCCATGCCCGCCGAAACCCAACCCGAGGCCGAAGGCCCTCCGGCCCCGGCCTCGTCGGAGGAGACCGCGGCCCAAGAAACCGCTGCGGTCGAATCCTCCCATCCTGAAGAAAAGGCGGAAGGAACCATGCGAGAGATCGAATCCCTCAAGCAGGAACTGGAGAAGGCGCGCGAGCAGGCCCAAGAGTATCTCGAGGGCTGGCAACGCTCGTTGGCCGAGTTTGACAACTATCGCAAGCGCGTTGCACAGCAAGAAGAAGCGACCCGGCAACGGCTCAAAGCCGAGGTGCTCAAGCCTTTCTTGGATGTGTTGGACGACATCGACCTCGCGCTGGCCAATCGGCCCAGCATCGAGGATCCCAGCACCAAGTGGGCCGAATGGGCCACGGGTGTGGAGCTGATCTTCCAAAAGTTGCAAAACGCGCTCTATAGCCAGGGCCTGGAGCCCATCGAGCCCCAGGTTGGCGATCCCTTTGACCCCTTTGAACACGAGGCAGTGGCGGCGGAACCCAGCGATGAGGTTGAAAGCAACCACATCCTTGAGGTCTTGCGGAAGGGGTACCGGGTAGGGCAGGTGTTGCTGCGTCCAGCTTTGGTCAAGGTCGCCCAGTAAGGTACCCATCCCTCAGCTTCGAGAGTAGGTGGACGCCATGGCCAAGCGGGATTATTACGAGATTTTGGGCGTACCGCGGAATGCAACCCAAGAGGAAATCAAGCGCGCGTTTCGCAACCTGGCCCGAAAATATCATCCTGACGTAAGTCAAGAGCCCGATGCAGAAGAGCGCTTCAAGGAGATCAACGAGGCCTACGCGGTGCTCTCGGACCCGGAGAAACGCGCGCGGTACGACCGCTTTGGCCACGCGGGCGTGGAGCCCGGGCCGGCGGGCGGGGCTGGGGCGGATGCCTGGCGCGATTTTGTCGACCTGTTCGATCTGTTCAGCGAGTTTTTCAACATTGGCCCATCCCGACGGCGAGCCCGGCCCCGGCGCGGCAAGAATATCCAGGTCAAGGTGACGCTGGACTTTGAGGAAGCGGTTTTTGGCACGGAAAAGGAAGTGACCTTCCGGCGTCGTGAGCCTTGTCCTCGTTGCAAGGGCACAGGCGTCGAACCTGGAACTTCGCCCCAAGTGTGCCCCACGTGTCATGGCCAGGGCCAGGTGCGGCACACGGTGCGTACGTTCCTGGGTCCCATGACCCAAGTGGCCACGTGCCCCACGTGTGGCGGGTCGGGCGTGGTGGTGCCCTATCCGTGCCAGCAATGCCGCGGCACGGGTCAGGTCGAGACCACGGTGCGCAAAGTGGTGGTCATCCCGCCCGGCGTGGACGACGGCTATCGGGTGCGCATCCCGGGCGAAGGCCAGCCGGGCGAGAACGGGGGACCGCCGGGCGATCTCTACCTCAACGTGCGGGTCAAGCCCCATCCCTACTTCCGACGGCAAGGCAACGACATCCTGCTCAACCTCACCATCAACGTGGCCCAAGCCGCGTTAGGGGCCGAGGTCGAAGTCCCCACCGTCGACGGCCCGGCCAAATTACGCATCCCGCGCGGCACCCAGTCGGGGGATGTGTTGGTCATGCCGGGCAAGGGGGTGCCCAAGCCCAAAGGGGGCCGGGGCGATCAGCGCGTGATCATCCACGTGGAAATCCCCAAGCACCTCACGCCCGAACAAGAGCGTTTGTTCCAGGAATTGGCGCGCACGTTGGGCACCGAGGTCAAGCCCCAGGGCCGCAGTTTCTGGGAGCGGGTCAAGGAATGGCTAAGCGCCTAGCCCGAAGGAAGCACGGGCCGGCGATGGAGGCGCATATTGATGGTTTTGGTCCTGAAAGGATTCATCATTGGTGTGGTGGTTGCGGTACCGTTAGGGCCCGTGGGGCTATTGTGCTTTCAGCGCTTGCTTCATGAAGGTCCGCAAGCTGGGTTGCTTTCGGGTTTAGGGGCCGCGGCCGCGGACGCGCTCTACGCGTGCATCGCGGGCTGTGGTTTAGCGGCTTTCTCGGACTTCATCCTTGGGCAGCAAACGGTGCTGCGCCTGGCCGGTGGAGCTTTTCTGCTTTACTTGGGCGTCCGCTCGTGGCAGCGCCCTTTTGCATTGCCTTCGCGGACATTTGACTCTGAATGGACCCAGGCGACACAAGGGAGTCATCGCCCTTCCCGCGCGTTTCTTTCCACTTTCTTGTTCACCCTCACCAACCCTATGTTGCTGCTCATTTTTTGGGCGCTATTTGCCTTGCTCCAAATCCCCCATGGCTGGCGCGCGATTTGGGCTGTGTTGGGCGTTGCCCTGGGCTCGGCTTCGTGGTGGTTCTTTCTCGCGCCGCTGACCGCCCGCTGGCGCGAGCGCCTAACATGGCGACAGCTGCATCAGATCCAGCGCTTGGCAGCCGGCCTTTTGGCCCTCTTTGGCCTCTGGCTTTTGTTCGAAGCCTTGGCCCACACCTTCGGGTGGAGCATGTTGCACCACTAGCGGTTCGGGCTTCGGTTCGTGCGGGATGTTGCCAGGGTAAAAGGGCAGTGGACCGCGTCTTGAGGCGGCGCGGGCGCGGGGCGCAATACGGCCAAGGTCAACGCATACCCCAACATGCCCAAGTGGAAGATGCGCATAAAAGACCCAGTGTACGCGTAATAATCCAAGACTTCAGGCGGCACGGACAGGGGCCATGTGAGCCAGGCGAGTCCCGTGGCGTAGAGTATAAAAGCTACCAATGCACGCAAGCTCCGCGCTCCGGTAAGAGTCAGGAAGATGGGCACGCCGGGCATCCCATACGGCGAAAGAATCCCTGCGAGTGCGCCGCCTAAACTCCAATAAGACCAATCTCGACTGCACGCTAC
>JAADEP010000209.1 GCA_013153335.1 Chloroflexota bacterium | reverse complement strand
GGCGGGGTTACGCGCGTGAAGGGGGCTCGAGGGGCAGGCCGACTTCGTGCGCGGCTTCGGTGAAGACGTCGATCGCACGCTGGATGTGCTCAGGCTCGTGCGCGGCAGTCACGGTCGCCCGCAAGCGCGCGAGGTCCACCGGCACCGCGGGGGAGATCACGGGCAGCACGAAAATGCCCCGCTCATGGGACGCGCGCGTCATTTCAAAAGCCTTGTCGTCGCTGTAACACAGGATGGGCACGATCGCGGTTTCGGTGTGCAGGGTGTTGAACCCGCGCGCTTGCAGCCCCTGAATGAACATCCGCGCGTTGGCTTGCACCTTTTCCACGCGCCAGGGTTCATCCATGATCACGCGGAAGGCCTCGGCAGCCGCAGCCGCTTGCGCGGGTGGCAACGCGGCCGAGAAAATGTAAGAACGCGTCGCGTGGCGCAAATATTCGACAAGCTCCTTCTTGCCCGCGATATATCCCCCAACCGAAGGGATGGTTTTGCTGAGCGTGCCCATTTTGATGTCGATCACGTCGTCCATCCCAAAGTGCTCTTCAATGCCCCGCCCAGTCTTGCCAAGCACGCCCACCGAATGCGCTTCGTCAATCATGAGCCACGCGTTGTATTTGCGCGCCAACTCCACCATACGGGGCAGGTCAATGATGTCCCCGTCCATGCTGAACACCGCGTCCGCAACGATGAGCTTGGCCGCGTCTTGAGGCACCGATTTCAGCCGTCGTTCCAACGCGTCCATATCGTTGTGACGAAAACGAAGGAATTTCGCCCCTGACATCAGCGCGCCGTCGACAATGCTCGCGTGGTTGAGCTTGTCCGAAAACACATAATCCCCTCGCCCCACCAGCGCGGCGATCACGCTCAAATTGGTGACATAACCCGACGAAAAAACGATCGCGGCTTCGGTCCCCTTGAATTCCGCGATGGTTTCTTCCAGTTCCCGGTGGATGGGCAGGGTCCCGGCGAGGGAGCGAACGCCGTGGGTGCCGGTGCCGTAACGGTCGATGGCTTCTTTCGCCGCCCGGTTGATGCGCGGATGGCCGATGAGACCCAGGTAGCTATACGACGCGAACATGAGCATTTCGCGTCCCCGAACCCGCACGCGCACCCCGTCGATGAGTTCTTCAATGGGAATGTTGTAATGGTACAAGCCCCGAGACGCGTAATATTGCACCCGTTCGTTCATCGCCCGGATGCGTTGGGCAATCCGATCTTGAGCCGTGTGCAGGTCCATATGGCCTCCTTGGCGGACGAGTCAGCTTTGCATTCCAAGGTTATGGCCGCCGAACGGCTGGGATGCCTCTCGACCAGGGCCCGCCATCCCCTGGACTCAAGATGCATCCGTTTCATCAGGTTCTTGGGCCAGCAGCGCTTTGAACGTCTGGATGCTTTCCACCGGTGTAGGGTCAACCCCGTACGCCAGGGCCAGATAATACGCGGCGTAATCGCCAAAGTGAAGCGCGGTCCACTGTTGGGCGAGCGCCCCTTCCCCCGGTGCGAGGAAGCGATCGGTGTTCAGGCCTGCCTGCATAAAGACCTGCTGGGTTAGGCGAACCCGGGCGCGATGCCGCGCGGGGAGCGCCTCCGCGTCGAGGAACAGGGCCATATGCTCGCGGAAGAGCGCGGGCGGCTTGAGCAGGCCCGCAAGGGTGTTATGGTCGGCTTCGGGCAACACTTCAAACTCGGCCCAAGCCTTGGCCAGCTCGTTGATCTGGCCCTTCCACCGCCGCGCGACCGGCGCCAGAAAGCCCGAGCCGAACACCGTGACCCACCGATCGACCCATTGGCCCGCGAGCCGCTTGGCCGGGTTGAGCGGGGTCGGCACGTCGAAGCGCAGCGACGCCTGTTGTTGGCGCATGGCCTCGATCGCGCGCTCCAGATCCGAACGCGGGTCCGGGATCAAGCCGAGCCGGGCGAACAGGGCCAGCAGCAGCCCGAAGCTATAGCCGACCGCCGCGCGCGGCTGCCCCGCGTGCTCGAAACGCCACAGCGTCGCGCCGCGATCCTCGGCCAAAACCGCCAGCTGCCCCCCCGTGGTTATGGCCATCCACGTGCACCCACGAGCCCAGGCCGTGCGGGCCGCGCTCAAAGTCTCTTCGGTGTTACCCGAGTGCGACGAAGCCACAACCAGCACCTCAGGACCCTGAGCCCAGGCCGGCAGGCCATAGTCACGCCAAACAACATAAGGCACGGGCACAACGTTCTGGACATAGCCCTGCAGCAGATCGGCTGCGATGGCCGAACCGCCCATCCCGGCGACCACGACCGCCCGGGGCAACGTGGTCATGGGGAGAGGCCAAGCCTGGCCCCAAGTCCAGGCTTCGACCAGCTGATCGGGCAGCCGGTCGATCTCAGCCAGCATGGCCGAGCGATCCACGGCTTCACGATGCTTTGGATCATCCAAAGACCACATGCTTCCCTCGTTCGTTTCCATCGGGGTCTTTTGGATTCTACCACGAGGCCCGGCAGGAATGCCGTATAATAGCCCCATCGGGCGCGAGCAAAATCAAAGCCGACGGGCTCGTTCAGCCCCAAAGCGCGGCATGCAACTGACCCGCGGCGCGAAGCGCGCGGGAAAAGACGCGAGCAAGGTCATGGCATTATCGCGCGCGAGCGCGCTTCCGGGTGAGCCCCGTGGCCCAGACCTGGGTGAGCACGCGAAGCAAAAGCAGGCCGCGTCCGCCTTCGCGGGGGAGCGAGCTCGGTTGCGCGCCGCAGTGGGCGTGATGGCTCGCGTGCGCCCACCCCATCTTGGTGCCGGAGCCGGTCATGAACTGGACGCCCCAAACCGTGCAAGCCCTGCTGACCCTGTTGGTCGCGTGGAGCGCGGCCTTCGGTCTTGCGGTATGGATCGCGGCCATCCTGTGGACCTATCAAGACATCCGCCAGCGGACCGCGGATGTCTTCGCGCGCGTGCTCGCGGTGTTGGTGGTGCTTCTGTTTTCCCTGCCCGGCCTGGCTCTGTATCTGTTGCTGCGTCCCCGGCAGACCCTCGAAGAAGCGTACCGCCGCGCGCTTGAAGAAGAAGCCTTGCTGCAGACCCTGGAAGATGTTTCGCACTGCCCTGCATGCGCGCGGCGGGTCAAACCCGAATGGCGCATCTGCCCTTGGTGTCATACCCAACTGCGCAAGGTATGCCACCATTGTGGGCAATTGCTCGAATTGCCCTGGGACATCTGCCCTTATTGCGGCACCCCCGTGCCAGGGATGCGCCGGGAAGATAGCGAGCCTACGGCGCAGGCGTCCCCGTCAACCTCTCAAGAATCGCCCTCATAGCGAATCGAGCGCGGCCTTTGCGCCGCGGCTAAGGGGCGTATAATAGAGCTCGCGCGAAGCCCGCTCGCGCAACCGGAAGGCAAGGAGAGAACCATGGCCGTGCTTGAAATCGTGACCGTGCCCCACCCGGTGTTGCGTCGCAAAGCCCAACCGGTCAAGCCCGAAGAATTCGGGCCCGAGCTAGAGCGCCTGGCCCAAGACATGATCGAGACCATGCGCGCGGCACCGGGCGTGGGACTGGCCGCGCCCCAAGTCAACGTCTCCAAACGCCTCATCGTGGTGGAATACGAGGACGAGGAAGAGGGCATCCCGCATCAGCTGTACGCGGTGGTGAATCCGCGCATCGTCCGGGTTTCGCCGCGCCGGGTCGTTGGCCTGGAAGGCTGTCTATCCATCCCGGGGTACTGGGGTGAGGTGGAGCGCGCGTACGCGATCACCGTGGTGGGCCAAACCCCGCGCGGGGAGCCCCTGCGCCTCGACCTCGAGGGTTGGCTCGCGCGTATCTTCCAGCACGAGATCGATCACCTGAACGGCATTTTGTTCACCGACCGCGCCCGCCGTGTGTGGCGTGCTGAAGAAGAACCCGACGCCCCAGCCGTTTAGACGCCGGGGACGGACCTGATGTTGTCAAACCGATGTATCTATCCCATCTTGACCTGGAGAACTTTCGCCTTTTCGTCCGCTTTGCCCGTGACCTGCCGCGCGGGCCCTTGCTCATTGTAGGTGGCAACGCGCAAGGCAAAACCACCTTGCTCGAAGCGGTCGCATACCTCTCGACCTTCTCCTCCTTCTTGGCCCACACCGACCGCGAGCTGGTTCACTTTCTCGCGCGGCGAGAGCCCCTGGCCGTATCCCGAGTACGGGGGATATGTCGGCGTCGCGACGGCGCCGTACGCCTCGAAGCCCGGATCATCCACACCCTCAAAGCCAACAACGGCAAGCACACGCGCAAAGAGATCTTGGTCAACGGGGTTAAGCGCAAGCGGGTTGACGCGCTTGGGCACTGCGCGACCGTGCTTTTTCTGCCCCACATGCTTCATTTGGTGGACGGCGCGCCCGAACTGCGGCGGCGCTTTTGGAACCAAACCCTGGCGCAAGCGTGGCCGCAATACGCGCATCACGTGGTGCAATACCACAAAGTGCTCAGCCAGCGAAACGCGCTGCTCAAGCAAATTCAAGAAGGCCGGGCCCGGGTCGACAGCTTAGACGTATGGGACGCGCGGCTGGCCGAGCTGGCAGGCCACATCATGTACGCGCGCGGCCAAACTCTCCTGGCCTGGAACCGCCTCCTGACCCGGCATCATTGGGACCTCCTCCGGCAGACCGAGCCCTTGCGCTTTGTCTATCGCCCGGCGCTCGACGTGCCCGAAGTGATGGCCCAGGGCTCGCTCTTCGGCGGGCACGAAGCGCCCGAAGTGCCCGAACTGGTGCGCGCGGGCCCGGAGGTCTTGGCCGAGCACCTGCGCCAACGATTGGCCCAACAGCGGGCCTACGACATTCGCCGCGGCAACACCGGCCTGGGGCCGCACCGCGACGATTTTCGGTTCTATGCCGGAGGCCTCGACCTCGCCGTCTATGGCTCGCGCGGCCAGGTACGCACCGCGCTCCTGCTGCTCAAACTGGCCGAAGCCGCGTGGTTCCGCGAGCGCTTTGGCGAACCGCCCATCCTGCTCTTAGACGACCTGCTCGCAGAACTGGATCCTCAACGCCGCGAACAGGTGCTGCGCCATTTTCTCGAAGCCGGCGAACAGATCCTGCTAACCGCGACCGAAGCCTCCATGTATCCGGAAAGCCTGCGCGAGGTCACCGAAATCTGGCATCTCGAAGCCGGTCGTGTGGTGAGCGTGACCCCGCCCGCGAGGCCAGCCTCGGCCACCCTACCCGACGACGAGCCCCCGCCCCAACCCCATCCTTCGGTATAATTCCTGCATCCTGCGAGCGAAGGAGCTCAACGTGTTCGAGGTGATCTTCCTGGGCACGTCCGCGTCCGCGCCCTCGGTGCAGCGCGGGCTTTCGGCCCACATCATCCAACATAACCAATATCGCTTCTTGCTGGACTGCGGCGAGGGTACCCAACGGCAAATCCTCAAGGCTGGCGTTGGGTTTCGGCGGCTTACGCGCGCGCTCATCACCCACGCGCACCTCGACCACATCCTGGGCCTGGGCGGGCTGATGTCCACCTTCATGCGTTGGGAAAGCGTTGAGTTCCTGGAAATCTACGCGGGCAGCCAAGCCCTGGACCGCATCCACGACCTGCTGTTTCGCGTCGTATTGCGCAACACCCGGCCACCCATGCCCTTACACCTGCGCGAAGTACGGCCTGGCGTGATCTTCCGCGGGGATGACTTCACCATCACCGCGTTCCCGGTGTGGCACCGGGGCACCCAAACCTTCGGCTATCGCTTCGAAGAAGATGCCCGGCGCCCCTTCTTGGTGGAACGAGCCGAAGCCCTGAACATCCCGCCGGGCCCTTGGCGCCGCGACCTGGTCGCGGGCAAGACCGTGACCCTGCCCGATGGCCGGGTGATTCACCCAGACCAAGTGCTGGGTCCCCCGCGGCCCGGCGTGCGGTATGTGCACATCATGGACACGGGTCGGACCGACGACTTGCACGAACATGTGCGCGACGCGGATCTGTTGGTCATTGAAGCCACGTACCTTCATGAAGATGTGGAACTCGCCCGCCAATTCGGGCATATCACCGCGCGCGAGGCCGCGCTTTTGGCCAAGGAAAGCGGGGTCAAGCACCTCATCCTCACCCATATTTCGCGGCGCTATCGAGACCACGACATCCTGGCCGAAGCCCGCGCGATCTTCCCCGCGACGTGGGTCGCGCGCGACTTTGACATCTATCGTATTCGCCGCGACGGTTTGCTAAAGACCACCACCCGCGAGCCCGACGCGTTCCGGCCCGCGGTTGTGGCGAGCGATTGAAGGAGGCCCTCGTGTTCTTCGTGGATCCCCTGCGTTTGTTCGTTCGCATAAGCGCCCTGTTGCTCGCGTTGCCAGTGCACGAATTTGCCCACGCGGCCATGGCTGTCTATCTGGGCGATGACACACCCCGCCGAGCCGGACGCTTCACCCTCAACCCCTTCGCGCACCTCGACCTCTTCGGCTCGCTGCTTTTGTTGGTATCAGGATTCGGCTGGGCCAAACCCGTGCCTTTCAACCCGTGGGCCGTCATCCGGCGTACCCGCTGGGGTGTACTCTTGGTCGCGCTCGCCGGGCCGTTGAGCAATTTCATCCTGGCCTTGCTCACCTCCTTTGGGCACGTCCTTTTCGGCCGCATCCCCGGCCTGCCAAGGGAGCTCGATCAAGCCCTGATAATTTTCACGTACCTCAACCTGGTTTTGGCCCTGTTCAACCTGCTCCCTCTGCCGCCCTTGGATGGACATCACATTTTGCGCGAGCTCTTCCCCCGGTTCTGGCAGCAATATCTTGAACCGCTGGCGCCTTATTCCATGCTCATTTTCATCTTGTTGCTCTGGCTATTGCCGTATTTGGGGATTGACGTGCTCACATGGCTGATCGCCAAACCCGCGTGGTGGCTACTCAACCTGATGTACGACGTATGGATAACCCTTCTGGTGGGATAGCGCGCGCAGCGTACCGAGTGCGCCAAGCGTGGCGTTATTGGCGGGAGCGTCCTGCGCCCCACGATTTGGCCGAGGCCCAACACGTGCTGGGCGCGGCCCTTTGGCCCTTGTTCTTGCGTCAAAGCCGGGCCGAACAAGCCCACGCGCTGCGGGTGTGGCGCCGGGTTCAAGCCCTGGGCGGGGATGTGCTCGTCCAACAAGCCGCGTTGCTGCACGATGTGGGCAAAAGCCGAGTGGACCTACACCTGGTGGAACGCGCGCTCGCGGTGCTTGGTCGACGCCTGTTCCCGGCTCGGGCGCGCGGGGCCTGGGCCCAAGGCGCCCCCCGGGGCTGGCGCCGCGCCTTTGTGGTGGCCGAACAACACGCGACGTGGGGCGCCGAGTGGGCGCGCGCGGCCGGTGCCCCGCCCGCGGTGGTCGCGTTGATCCAACACCATCACGCACCCCGGCCCGCGTTCGCGGATCCCGCCCAAGTCCGACGCTGGGCTTTGCTCCGGCAAGCCGACGAGGAAGGTGACGCATGATCCGGCGCTTGTGGTCTCCGTCGGTGATCTTGGCCCTGGCCCTGGCCCTCGGTTTGGGCCTTCGCCTCTATCACGTGACCGTGCCGCCCCTGGAGTTCCACCCCCTGCGCCAGCTCAAAGGCGCGATCACCGCGCGCTACCTTTACTATCGCTGGAACCCGGACGCGGATCCCGAGCGCCGCGAGCGCGCGGCCGCGCTCTATCGCCGCATCGAGCAGCTAGAGCCGCCGGTCTTGGACGCGCTCGTCGCGGGCACGTACTTGCTCCTGGGCCGCGAAGCGCCCTGGGTCGCGCGGATTTACAGCATGGCCTTTTGGGCCCTGGGGGTTGTGGGACTTTACAAACTGGGTCGAGAACTGGTGACCGCTTCCCCCTGGGCCGCGCTGGCCGGGCCCCTTTACCTTTTGTTCTTGCCCTTCGCGGTCATGGCCAGCCGCACTTTTCAGCCCGATCCCCTCATGGTCGCGCTGCTGATTTGGAGCGCGTGGGCCTGGCACCGCTGGGCGCAACGCGGAACCTGGGCCGACGCGTGGCGCGCGGGCCTGCTCTCAGGCGCGACCATCTTCGTCAAGGCCTACGCGGCCTTCCCCCTGGCCGGGATAGCCGGAGCCATGACCTGGCTGCGTGAAGGGCCCGCCTTCTGGCGCCGCAAACAGGTTTGGCTCATGGCCGGGCTTGCGGCCCTGCCGGTGTTGGCCTATTACGGTTGGATGCAGGGCTTGCTGGGGTCCTATCCCCGCAAGTGGACCGCGCCGATGGTGGTCTTTTGGCGCGACCCTATGTTTTATGGTCGCTGGCTGCACACCGTGGTCAAATACCTCGGCGGAGCCTGGCTCTTGGGCGCGGTGGTCGGATGGGCATTAAGCGCGCGCCGCGCGGCCAGCGCGCTGTTGGCAGGCTGGGCCGTGGGCTATGGCGTTTATGGCATGCTCGTGCCTTACCAGAGCATGACCCACAATTACTATCACCTGCCCCTGCTGCCCTGGATAGGCCTGGGTCTCACCCTGTTGGCCGACGGCGTGCTGCAACTGCTGCGCGGCCGCGAACGCTGGCGTTACGCGCTGGTGGGCCTCGCGGTCACGGCTGCAGTGGTGTATGCGAGCGCGGAGAGCGTACGCCAGCTCAATCACAAAGTCCGAGACTACCGCGCGGAACCAGCCTTTTGGCAAACCTTGGTCAGCATGCTGCCCGAGGGCAAATACATCGGCTTGGTCCAAGACTTTGGCATGCGGATGAATTACTTTGGCTGGCGCGGGATCGCGATTTGGCCGACCGCGGCCAGCCTGGAACTGGCCAAAATCCGGGGCAACGAGCAAGATATGTGGACGCGCTTTCGAGAGCGCACCGCGGGCTATGACTACTTCCTGGTCACGGCCATGGGTCAATGGCAACAACAACCCGCGCTCCGGGAGATCCTCACCCGCTACTACCCCATAGTGCTGCAAGGCGACGGCTATATCGTCTTTGACCTGCGCCATCCCAAAGAGCCGCTGCCCAATCCCGATAAGGAAGATGCGAGCACGGACGAAGCCCCAAAGACCCAACCTTGACCCGCGCGGCCGCGGGGGGCGCAAGGGTTGTAGAAATGACAAGTGGCGAGGGGAGGCGCAAGGGGTTGTCGCCGTTGAGCGCCGCCGCGGGCTGGAAGCCCGCGGCTAGTATAAAATGCGCGCGAATTATCCGGCTCAACGCGCGGGAACGCATGGCAGACGGCGAGGATAGCGGGCGGGTTCAGCCGCCCGCGGCCATGGCGCACGAACCATCCGGCCCAACGCGCGGGCGCACAGTGGTGAATTCCTAGCGGGCGGGTTCAGCCGCCCGCGGCCA
>JAADEP010000113.1 GCA_013153335.1 Chloroflexota bacterium | reverse complement strand
CAGCTCCTTCGGCGAACGGAGCGGCCTCGGGCGCGGGCGCGCTTGGCGCAGCCTCCGCAGCGCCTTCGGCGGACCGCGCGGCTTGAGGTGACGGCTTGATGGCCGCAGGCGGAAGGCTGACCACCGCGTCCCAATCGGCCGGAAGCAAGGACGCCTCTAACCGAATCCCTTGCGCGTGAGCTTGCTCCGCGAGCAGGGAGAGCCACAAGGGCAAATCCGCCCGGACCTCAGGGTCCGGCTCCAGCCCCGCACGCAACACCTCCTCCCAACCCGGTGGGAAAGTGGCAGGCTGGACGCCCGCGCGAAACGGCCCGACCAGCCACTCATGGAGCAGGTGGGCCAGGCCGTACACATCCGCCTTGAACGTCAACGGATAGCCTTGTCGCACTTCGGGCGCGAGGCTGTCCATGTAAGGCAATCGGGGCGCGAGGTGGTCCATGACCTCTTTGGGCCGCGCGAACGCGGCCGGGCGCCATCCCGCGTCGAGCAAGTGAAGTTGGCCATTTGAGTCTTGCCCCACGTTCGAACGCCCAACACCGCCGTGAACCAGGCCCAGCGCGTGCAAGCGGGCCAGCGCGTGGCCGAAGACCCAAATCCAGGCAACCGCGATGGACGGCGCCAACGGCCCCGAGACCCCGGCCCGAGGATACCAATAATCCATCACAAACGGCCGCGCTTCGACCTGGCCGCTATATACCGGAGGATACAGAACCGGCTGCAGCATGCCAGCCCCCGCGCGCAACGTTCGCATATACGCTTCAAACGCCCGGGCCAACGCGGGTTCTTGCGCCCAAAAGGGATAGCCGATCTTGAGCCGCCCGACCCGACCGGACGCATCGCGCACGAAATACCCTTGCCCCAAAGGCCCCGGGGGCAAGGACTGACGTATGGGATACGCGCGAAGCAGGGAGGACACATCCATGACTCAGCCCGTGGTTCAAACCAGAGATTGCTCTCCAAAGCCGGCTCAGAACGCCCGCGTGAAGACGCGCCCATCCATAGTTGCGAGAAACCCTCAGCGAAGGGACCACAATCGAAAGTCGTCAAAGGCTACATGCAGCTCAGGCTCGTCAAAGGTGGCGATCAGCAGCCCGGGCGCACCATCGGGCTCGACCCACGGCGCGAGGTCCTCATAGATAACCTGACCATTGAGATAGAGCACCACGTGTTGCGACGTGCACAACCCGTTGAGCACGACCCAATCTCCCCGCTGGAGCGCTTGGGTAAGGCTCTCGGGCAAAGGGCGCCAGTCGCCATCCAGCAACGTGTCGTCTTGATAATACCAAACGCCCGCGAACCCGTCCAAGCCGACCTCCAGGGTGATGTACGTGTCTCCCGCGTCATCGGACCGAAAACCGCACACAAACCCCAAGCTGCCGTCGGAGGGGGTGTCGGACGAAACCCAGCGAGCTGCAACCTGAAGATAGACCTGGGGATACGGATGCTCGGCGTACAAGGCCGCGAGCAAACGGTCGGCCTCGTGCAGGACCAAGTGGTAGGTCCCGCGTTGATAATACATAGCCTCGCTCGCGGAAGCCTCGTCGGGCAGGTAGCGTTGATTGAACGCGTCGGTCAAGACCAGGGTGGCGTGCGCATCCCAAGGCGTGGGTATAGGCGCGGCCGCCACGCGATCCCGGACCGCAGTGGTCGAGCCTGACTCGGGTCGTGATTCCGGGCGCGTTGCCGAGCCCATCGGTGGCCGCGCCCCCCGGATGACGAAGAAGAGCATAGCCCCCAGCGCGACCAGACCGCCCAACACACTGAGCCCACCACAACCCCATGCCAGACCTTTGCCCCACCCCCGCGAGGCAGGGGAGGGCTCGGGCCGCGGCAACCTTGGTGGTCCAAGGGGAACTTCGCCGGTCATCGCTCCTCCTGGGCCGGACTATTCCGAGACCCTTTGCAGCATCACATCGTCCACATAACCCCGCACCGCGGGCCCGTGGCTTTCCAGGAACACCGCGATACGTTCCAGCGCACCAGGGTCGACCATGTCAGGGAGGAGAAAACTTCCCTGAGGTTCATGGTTGAGCTGGACGTGCCACATCTTTGTCCTCTGGTTGTATTCGACTCCCATGCGGACCCAACGGGTTGCGCGCAGGTCGATTTCGTATTCCTTGGGCATGATTTGGATCGCGTGCGTCACGTCCCGCAGGTCAGAATCACGAAGACGAAACTGGAGCTGGCCGTTGGTGCTCATTCCCACGAACAACAGATGGGAAGGATAAATCCAGACAAAGCCGATGGAGACGGGCTTCTGCCCGGGTGAAAGGGAAGGATATAAGCGGAAACGGGCCTCAATTTTCCCCGACGGAGGCCATTGCGAAAGCTCTGGGCCTCCCCAGAGGATACCGGGTTCCCAGAGGTGCAAGACATACGCCTCGAGGGGATCAGGGGCATAGTGCGGCTTGGCCTCGCCCCAGGGCCGTTGCACCCATTCCCACCGAACCTCGGGTTGGGAAAAATCCTCCCTGTACCAGTTCAGCCCGACCGCCTTATTGTTCGAAGACATCATTGGGGGCGCGGTCACGAATTCTTCGGTAACGGCGGCTCGCCCGGTGGGCGTTGGCGTCCCGTCGTCATATTCGACGAACAAAGCGAGGAGAAGGCACAGGAAGGAAATCAGGCCAAAAAGCGCGCTCAAACCACCCAAAGCGAACAACACATAATGCCACCAAGGCCTCGCCGTATCCGTGTACGCGGGGCTCGTCGGCCAGGTTGTCCTGGACGAAGGCGGTACAGGCCCCGGTGGCTTCATATAGCCGGGGTCGGGAAGCTCCGTGGGCACCCGGGTGGCCGAGGCCGGTCTTGAAGGAGGGGGAACAGGGGGAGGGCTCCCCGGTCTAGATTGCCCATCCTGCGGCGCGGGCGCCGCGCGCGGCGACGGCCATGTCGGGCCGGTCGCGGCGGGTGTGAGGATGGGCGGCAACGGTGCGAACGCGAACCCCTGTTCCAGGCCAAAGCGCGTGAGGCTGGCCAGCCATTCGAGCAGGGATGGCCGTGCTTCGGGCTGGGGCGCCAGAGCCGGGGCAAGCACCGGCGCCCACGCGGGAACGCGTTGGGCCAACAAGGCCTTCGGGTCTGTGCTTTCCTCAATGTGGAGGGGCGCGCCGGTGAGCATCGCGACCAACAAATTCGCCAAGCCAAACACGTCACTCGCCGGGAGCCACAGACCGCGCCAGCTTTCGGGCGGAAGGTACGCGCGCCGCGCGTCCGACATCGCTTGCGGGCTCAGGCCGGCCTGAAGCGCGGCCAGAGTCCACCCATAGTCCACGAAGCGGGGGCGCCCGTAAGCATCCAGGAGCACGTTCCCGGCCGCGATGCCGCCGTACAGCACGTCATGCCGATGCAGTTGCAGCACCCAATAGCCCAAAAATTGCGCGGTCGCCAAGGCCTGCGCGGGCGAAAGGCGACCGAGCAACGCCTCCAGGGTCTGCGGGTACCACGAGGTCACAGCAAACGGTCGTTGGTCGTGGACCCCGACCTCGATGTAACGGAGGAAGCCGTGGGTCGCGGGCGCGGGCAGGTGCGCGACGCGGGCCCATATCTGGCGCTGACGCTCGTAAAAAGCCAGCCAAGCGGTCCGTTGCTCGGGGGCGGCAGGATGGGCGATTTTGACGCGGAAGAGTTGACCGGTCGTCCGGTGTTGGGCCTGAAAAATATGCCCCCAGGGGCCCTGGGCGATGGGTTCGTGGATCAGATATTGGTCACTGAGCATGCGCTCCTCCTATGCATTCCGCGTTCTTTTTGTGTTCCCACTCAGAAGACCTTAGGGCACGGCCAGATCCTCCACCTCATATACGATCCAACGCACGCGCACGAGGCGCTCTTCTTCGTTGCCCACGATGAGCCCGATGCGCCCCGCGGGCAAGGGCTCGGGGTCGCGCACCTCGTGGATGAGGTATCCGTTGATGCGCAACCGCAGCGTATCGCCTTGACATTCCGCGACCAGCCAGGGGCTCAAGCGTTCGGGGGCTTCGGGGTCGTCCGGAAAAGCCAACAACACGGGCGTGGGGATGCGGCGCCAACGGGCCAGGGGGCGAAACTCGCCGGGCTCGCGCCGCCAGATGCTCACCATGTCGTCCAGGCCCACGAAAAACGCGTAATACGCTTCGGGCGATTGGTAGCGGCAGATCACCCCCCACGAACCCCGGCCCAAATCGGCCGCGCGCTGAATGCGGACCCGCGCGCGAATCCGCACATCCGCGTACGCGTCTGGGCCACGAAGCGCGAGCAAGCGATGGGAAGCCTCAATGCGCACGGTGTAAGCCGAATCGTTCGGCAGCACGCCCGCGAAGATGATCGGCCACGGAGTGCCTGTGGGTTGCGCCGTAGACGCGAGATATGTGGGCGTCGGCGGCGGGCGCAGCAAAGGCGCGGGCGTGGGTGTGGGCACGACGGTCAGGGTCGGCCACGCGGCCGGCGGGATGGCCCGCGCCCACGGCGCGGGCGTGAGGCCTTCGGGTGTGCCAATAGGCCGCGGGGCCCCGGGGCGGCTCAGCGCGCCCACGCCCAAAGCCAAAATCCACGCGGGGATGATGGTCATCAAAATCAAGCTAACGCCCACCACCAAGGCCAAACGAAATTCCGGGTCTTTGTTCCATTGCCGCACGCCCAGCCAGATCAAACCCGCGATCAAAAGCACCCCACTGCTGAAGCATAAATACGGTCGCGCCCGGGCCAATACCGGGATTTGCGCCGCGGCCCACTGGTAGAGCGCGATCAGCAGCCCCAAAAGCAAGACCACCGCGGCGAAAACCAAAATCCAGCCCACAACCTTGAGAAACTCTTTGAAGTTTTCCCAGGCTTCCGGAGAGATGAAGAGGAAAACCCGATCTTGTCCGTCACGCATGCTCGTGCCCTCGCTCGGCAGAAATGGGGCGGACGCGTTGCCAGTCGCCCGGTGTATCAATGTCAAGCGCGACCCGAGGGTCGGGCCACGGCACCCGGTGCACGGGGAATCGATGGAAGAGCGCGCGGCCGCCCGTATCGCCCTCGAGGCGCAGCAGCGCGGGCCAAACATCGCGGTGATACGCCACGGGCGGTACGCGCTGCCCTTGCACGTCCAGGGTCACGATGCCGCGCGTCGTGCGGGCAAAGGCTTGTTGGACCGCCCGTAACACGGCCGCATCCACGTACGGCATGTCGGCCAGGGTGATGAGCAGCCCATCCGCTTGCCAAGCCTGAGCCGCGCGCACGGCCACCCGCACGGAACGGGCCATCCCCATGGCCCACGCGGGATTGAGCAACACGCGCACCGGCAGCCCCGCGAGCGCGGGGACCACGTCTTCCGCCCGGTGCCCCAGCACCACGCCGACCGGGTTGAGCCCCGCGCGCAGGGCCTCGCGCGCGGCCCGACGGACCAGAGGCTCGCCCTGGTAGGGCAGCAACACCTTCGGCCTCGGGCCAAAGCGGCGGCCTTCCCCCGCGGCCAAAACCACCCCAGCCAGGCGCATCGGGTGCCCGCGGCGCATCGGTCCTCGCGGGTTACGCGGTCGCGCGCAGCGCGTCAAGAACCACCCGCATCTTGCGCTCAATATCCTTAGGCTCATCGAGCACCATGACCGGCAAGGCAACCGCCTGCTCGAGCCATCGGGCCGATGCCGCCCATCGGGTCGACCAATCCTCGGCATACAGGGGATGGTCCCTGAAAATCCACTCCCAGTAGCCCGCGAAATGCCATCGCTCCGCGCCGGGCAAGAGCTTGGTGCCCACCCCGTGCTGGGCCATATGCCGTGCCACCGCGCGCGCGCGTTCGCGGCTGCCAGTGAAGAAGACCAGCGTATCCCCGCCTTCGCCATCGGGGTTGAGGACCCGACGGAAGCGAATGCCCAGGGCCTCGGCTTCGGGCTCAAGAAAGGCCTTCATCATGGCCTTATTCGCGCGCTGCCGCGCGAGAATGAAATCCAGCTTTTTGAGCTGCGCAAGGCCGACCGCGGCCTGCAGCTCGGTCATGCGGAAGTTGAACCCCGGCATAATCCCCGGTTCTTCGCCAGGCGGGACGCCGGGCAAGAACGCGTGGCCGTGGTTGTGGTAAGACCGCGCGAGGCGGAAGAGCTCTTCGTCGTCCGTGACCACCATGCCCCCTTCACCGGTGGTGATGGTCTTGCCGAAATCGAAGCTAAAACAACCCAAATGGCCCCACGTCCCTAGCGTCTTGCCCTGGTAGGTCGCGCCGCACGCTTGGGCCGTGTCTTCCACGATGAACAAGCCGTGTTCTTGCGCGATGGGTAGGATCGCATCCATGGCCGCGGCCGTGTGCATCATGTGCACCGGAATCACGGCCTTGGTGCGCGGGGTGATGGCCGCGCGCAGCGCGTCGGGGTCCATGTTGAGTGTATCGTCCACGTCGACCACGATCGGGGTCGCGCCGGTGTCGAGAATGGCCTCAACCGTGGCCACAAACGTAAAGGCCTGGGTGATCACCTCATCGCCAGGGCCAATGCCCAGGGCCTTGAGCGCGACCTTAAGGGCCGCGGTCCCTGAGGTCACCGCCTGCGCGTAGCGCGCGCCAATCCGCTGGGCAAACGCGGCTTCGAAATCGAGCACGCGGAAGATATGATTGCGCCGCTCGTCAAATCCTCGATAAAACAGCACGCCATTGCTGCGGTCAAAGATATCCACCACAGCTTGCTTTTCTTCTTCGCCGATGACTTCAAACCCGGGCATGGAGCTACCTCCGTGGAACGAGTTCCGTGCGCAAGATTATACACCGCTTTGGGAGGAGGACCGGCAAATCCCGGGAGTGCCGCAAAGTTTGGGTACAATACGGCCATGCTCGTTTTGGGTTTGCTTTTGGTTGGATTGGGTTTGCTGCTGGTGTGGTGGACGCAACGGGCCCAGCGCGAGCTGGGGCTGCCCGCGGGCCGGGTTGTGTATGTCGACGACATGGGTCCCGCGCAGACCCTCGCCCGCCCGCTTTATGACCCCCGTTTGGGTCTGGTGGGCAAGCCTGATTACATGGTAGAGCAGGGCGAAGCGCTCATCCCGGTTGAAGTGAAAACCGGCCATACCCCGACCGAGCCCTACCCTGGCCACGTATACCAGCTTGTGGCCTATGGGCTGTTGATCCGCCGGGTTTTGGGCCGGCCCTCGCCGTATGGCCTGCTGCGCTATCCTGAAGCCACGTTTCGGGTAGAATTCACGCCGGCCCTGACCGACGAGTTGCTCGCGATTTTGGCCGCGATGCGCACCGACGAAGCGCGCGGGGACGTGCGGCGTTCGCACCAGCATCCGGCCCGTTGCCGCGCGTGCGGGTTCCGGGATATTTGCGATCAACGGTTGGCATGAACGGCTCACGTGCTTGGCTCGTTCCGCTTGCTGGGGGATGGATTCTGGCCGGGGTGGTGCTGTTGGTCGCGGCCTGGGGGATGCGCGGTCAACCGGCCGAAACCAGCCCGCGCCCCTATGTGTGGCTCGAGGTGGACGGGGAGCCGCGCTATTGGGGCCCCGCGACCGCGGCCTGGCCCGCGGACATGCTGACCGAGTTCGCGGGCCCTTGGTGGCCGAGTGACGACGCGCGGCTCAACGGCGTGCCGTTGCGGCCAGATACCCCATGGCCCCGAACCGCGACCATGGTGCGTTTGACCCTGCGCCGCGCGCGGCTGCTCCGCTGGCGTGGGCCCGATGGCCCTGGGCAGCGTTGGAGCACGGCCCAACACCCCGCGCGCGCGTTGGCCCAGGCCGGGCTGGCTCTGCACCCGGCCGATACCTTTACGCGCGATGCCTCCGGGCAAGTGCAATGGCAGCCAGCGGTTCGCCGCGAAGTGGTGCAAGCGCAAGGTCGGGTCGCGGGCCGAGGCCCTTGGTCCACCAGCGCCGACGTGCTGGCCGCGCTGGGGGTGCCCGCAGTCAGCTGGACCGAGCTTCGACCGGCCGCGGGAGCGCCCCTGGGCGACACGCCCCGCGTTGCCGTGCGTCGCGGCCAAACCACGTGGGACCTGCAAGTTCGCTCCATTCCGTATGAGGTGGAATGGCAACCCGCGCCTGACCTGCCCCTTGACACAACCGCGGTGTTGCAAGAAGGCCGGGCCGGGTTGCGCCTGACCGCGAGCCGCGCGATCCGCTGGGACGATGCCCAGGTGACGCCCCTATACACGGCCCAATGGCTGATCCAGGAGCCGCAGAATCGGATTTTGGGCTACGGCACGCGCATCGAAATCCGCACGTTAGATACGCCCCACGGGCCGGTCCAATATTGGCGCGCGGTCAAGGTCTATGCGACGTCCTATTCCCCGTGCCGCCTGGGCATTGACGGGTGTGACGACATCACCGCGAGCGGTGAACGCTTGCGCAAAGGCATTATCGCGGTGACGCTAGAATGGTATCGCTGGATGAAAGGTTGGCGGGTGTATGTTCCGGGCTACGGCTTTGGCATCATCGCAGACGTAGGCCCTGGCATGCCGGGCCGGCGTTGGATCGATCTGGGGTTCTCGGACGACGACTACGAATCCTGGCACCAGTGGACAACGCTTTACTTCGTCGCGCCGCCCCCGCCGCCGGACCAAATCCCCTACATTCTGCCGTGAAGGCTCCGAAACCAGAGGCCAAACCCAGCGTGAGGCGGACCGCCATCGCCCGAGGCGCGCCGTATGAGTCCAAGCGCGTTGCCCGCTGTGAGAAAACAAAACAGGGCAACGGCCTGCTGACCGTTGCCCTGTTCGTTCCGATGCCGAGGGGGTTTAGGGGACGGGTTCCATGAAGTAATAGTTGCCATGGATGGGTGCTTCGGCAGCCCAACCCGTCCGGCCATCGGGCAGGCGGACTTCCCACCAGCGATACGCGCCATCGCCGTGGGGCACGCACTTCGGCCCGCCGATGACCTCGACAACCGTGCCCGCGGGCATGGTCATGATCCAGTTATCCCCAATGCCCGGCGAGCTGCGCAGGTTGAGGTTGACCAATACCTTGGCCGACTCGCCCACTTTGAGCCGCGCGGGCTTGGCTCCGCAGTCCGAGGTCGCCATTTCTTGTTCTTCGCCTTGCTGTTCTTCGGCCGCGACCTCGAGGCTCTCCCACGTGAGCGTGTCGGGGTTCCAGCGATACAGCGCCTTGCCGTCCGGCCCGGTGATGTGCCACTGGCCGTCCACCATGGCCACCTTGAAGCCCTCGGGCAGCTTGGCCCTCAGCTCCTCGGGCACCACCGGCACCCACTGGCCGTCCACCAGGCGGTAGCGAGGCAGGCCGTCAGGGTCGAGCAGCACGCCCTGGGCCGCATCCCACTTCCACTCGAACCCCGCCTTGGGGAAGGGCGG
>JAADEP010000172.1 GCA_013153335.1 Chloroflexota bacterium | reverse complement strand
CGGCGTTTGTCTTCTTCCCACTGGCGCTGAAATTCTATGCGCATCTCTTGGATTTCGCGCAAAAGTTGGGTGAACCGGTCCTCTGTCTCTTGACGACCGGCAAAATACGGCTGCAGGAGCTGAAGGAGGTGCTCCCGGAACGCCGCGTCTTCGCGGAATTTGCGTAATACTTGCTCAAGTAGTTGATCTTGCATAACGCCTCCTTCGCTTGGGCGCCGTTCGCTCGCCGCGCGAAGCAACTCGCCGTAGGAAGGGCTTTCTTATTTTACCGGGTTCGCAAGACACTCGCAAGGATGTTTGCTGTCTGGTGGAGCTGATTCGCGATAGCTGAAATAAAACGAGAGACTTCCGCCTGCTTTAGTACACAAACTCTCGGATGTCGTATCGGCTTATGCGCGGGCGGTGCTCCTTGGGAAAGCGCAGCCCTTCCACAATGGCTTTTTGTTGCGCGTGTTGTTCTTCAGGGGTCAGGGGCTCGATGCCGGCCCGGATGGCTTCTCGGGCATAGGGCATGTTGGGCGTGACTACCAGTTCGGAGAAATATACAATGTCTTCGCGACCCAAGGGCATTTGGTTGAGCAGCTGAATGGTGTCGCGGACATGGCCTTCCGCGTAGGCACGACCGCCCGCGCCCAGCAAGACGATGACCCCTACGGCCAAGCCGCCTTCCTTCATGGCCCGGACGGCCGCGAGCGCGTCTTGGGGTGTGCCGGGCTTGTGCAAAAAGCGCAACAAGGGCGCGTGGCCACTCTCAAGCCCAATATATACCCGGTGCAATCCGCGCTCGGCCAGGGCCGCGTAGTCGCTCGGACGCTTTCGTTCGCCGCTAAATCCGTCCAGGAAGGCGTAAAGCGAGCGGAATTTCTCTTCTGGGAAGGCCGCGCGCACGGTGTCGAGTAGCCGCAGCAGCCGCGGCATTGGGGCAACCAGCGCGTTGGCATCGCCGAGGAAGATCCCGTGGCGTAATGGCAGACCCAGGCCCAGGTAGGCTCGGACGGCTTCGCTATGCGCCCGCACCTCTTCGGGGGTTTTGATGCGGAAGGGCCGATCCCGATAAAAAGTGCAAAACGTGCACGTGTTGAATGAGCACCCTTCGGTGATTTGAATCACCACGGCCAAGTACTGATCCGGAGGCAAGATGCCAATGGGCTTGTAGACCCGAAAGTACTGCGCCGCGTCCTCGCGCGAGCGCGCCTCGTCCCATGCGAGGGCTCGTTGCAGGCGTTCCCACGCGGCCCGCGGGGGAGGGTGGTCAAAGGCCAGCTGCCCCGCGTGCCAGGCCTGCGCGAAAGCAGCCAGGCGTTCGCGCGCTCGGGCTTCGACGCGCAAGGCCTTGGCTTGGGTGAGGCGTTGTCGCTGCCGCGCTTGCCCTTTGGGCCGCCATTTGACCAGCATCGTGCCGTTGAGAGCCCGACGATAAATGCGTCCGTCCAGGATGAAAGTCCAGGGCCGGCCCGACGCTTCATACGTGTAGACCTGAACCCGGTCATGCAAGCCCAAACTCACGGTGATGCCGCCGGGGAACAGTCGTATCCGAAAGATACGCTCGCCCCACCGTCCTTGATAGCTTTGGCTCTCGGACGCAAGCCCGTGCACCGTTTCCCTCCTTCCCGCGGGCAAGCTGCCCTGCTTCTCCTTCCATTCTACTGGATTCCGCCGGGCTTGTTTGCTTTCGGGGATTGGCGGGCGCAGGCAGATCTTCTAGAGGCCCATACCGCGGGCGGCGGAACTCGCGCTTGGTTCGCGGGCGGCTGAACCCGTCCGCTAGAAATTCTCCACCGTACGCCCGCGCGTGGGGCCGGATAATTCGCGCGCAATTTTATACTAGCCGCGGGCTTCCAGCCCGCGGCGGGGCGGCACGCGAGCGCACCCGTAGCTATGGCCCGCGGGCGGCTAAACCCGCCCGCTACCACCGCACGCCCCGCGCGTTGGGCCAGCCAGCTCGCGCGCAATTTTATACTAACTAGCCGCGGGCTTCCAGCCCGCGGCGGGGCGGCGTGCGAGCACGCCCATGGCCACAGGGATTCGCGGGCGACGGAACCCGCGCGTCTGGCTCGCGGGCGGCGGAACCCGCCCGCCACCACCGCACGCTCGCGCGTTGGGCCGGGTGATTCGCATGTAGTTTTATACTAACAGCGGGCTTCCAGCCCGCGGCGGGCGCCAATGGCGACAGCCCCTTCGCTTTCCCCTAGCCCCTTGGCGGTTTCTACAACCTTTGCGTGCACCCGGACTGGCCCGCAGCGCGACGGTAGTATTCCGATCAAAGCACGGGCCTTCAAAGCGTTTTTTGTGCTTTTTGATAATAGGGGTGGACTGCTCGCTCCGCTGCCCGACCGCACTTGGGAGCAGCCTTTGTTGGGAGGGTGCTCCGACCGCATCTTGACCAGATCACGCAAGGACTATATTATGGACAGAAAAGGCTTGACTTTTGGCCTAAAGCGAGTATAGTGAAAACAGCAGGTCCACCTATCCCTGATGGGAGGTGGCGGATTTTTGTGTTTGGAGATGCGCCATGATCGAGGCCCGCGACCTGACCAAGTATTACGGGCGGCGTTTGGCTATCGACCACTTGACGTTTCACGCTCGCAAAGGTGAGATTGTCGCTTTCCTCGGTCCGAATGGCGCGGGAAAAACCACGACCATGCGCATCCTGACCGGCTACATGCCCCCCAGCGAAGGCGAGGCAAAGGTAGCCGGTTTTGACGTTGTAGAGGAGTCGTTGGAAGTTCGCCGCCGCGTGGGCTACTTGCCCGAAACCGTCCCCCTCTATGACGACATGACGGTGTGGGATTACCTGGAGTTTATGGGAAGTTTGCGGCAGGTTCCGAATTTGGACGACCGAATTGCTGAGGTCTTGGAACGAGTTCATCTCATTGACCGCGCCGAAAGTTTTATCGGCACCTTGTCGAAAGGTATGCGGCAGCGCGTTGGACTGGCCCAGGCCATCCTCCATCAGCCCGAGGTGCTGATTTTGGATGAGCCCACCCTGGGGCTGGACCCGCGGCAACGGGTTGAGGTACGCGAGCTTATCCGGGAGATCGGTCGCGAACGCACGGTTTTGCTCTCAACGCACATCTTGCCCGAGGCCCAAGAGCTCAGCGACCGGGTGCTCATTATCAACAAAGGCCGCATTGTGGCCGAAGACACGCCTGAAGAGCTGCAGTTGCGCGTTTTAGGCGCCCAACGGCTCCGGTTGCGCGTGCGCGGCCCGGGCGGGGCTGCTCAGTTGGCCCAACTGCTTCGTCAGTTCCCCGGCGTGTTGCACGTCCATACCGTGGACGAAGAGCAACTGGAGATCGAAGCCAAGCCCGAAGAGGCCGAGGCTTTGCGCGTGCGCTTAGCCCGGGCTGTGCTTGAACAGGGGTACGACCTGCTGGAGATGTGCGAGATCTCCCTCTCGCTGGAAGACATCTTCCTCCAGCTGGTTCGCGATGAATCCGCCGAGGATTCGGACGCGGAAAGCACAACCCGCAAGGGCGCGAGGAACTCGGAGGATTGATGACCCGGTCGAAGCTGGGGGCGCGGCGCCCCGAATCTTCGACCAAGGAGGCCTAACCCATGCGCGCGGCTTGGATTATTGCTCGTCGAGAGTTCAACCGCTACTTCTCCACGACTGTGGCCTACTTGGTCCTTTTTCTCTTTCTTTTTATTTTGGGCATTCTCTTCAACAGCGCGATCCAGC
This sequence comes from Chloroflexota bacterium, assembly GCA_013153335.1. Lineage (GTDB taxonomy): Bacteria > Chloroflexota > Anaerolineae > Anaerolineales > DRMV01 > JAADEN01. The sequence goes on along the minus strand of JAADEP010000172.1, from coordinate 5,582 downwards.
GAGCGTATCAGTATTCCCTCTTCCAGGGCGCAACCCCGCCCGATGTGCAAGTCATTCTGGGTCCCATGCTGACCCTGCTGGTCTTTTCCATTCCGGCTTTGACCATGCGGTTGTTGGCCGAAGAGCAGGCCAAGGGCACGATTGAGTTGCTCCTTACCGCGCCGGTGCGCGATTGGGAACTTGTCACCGGCAAATGGTTGGGGGCAATGGGCTTTCTGACCGTGCTTTTGGCGCTGACCTTTATTTACCCTTTGGCCCTCGACGCTTTGGTGGAGCCCGGGATTGATTGGGGCCCGGTGTTCGCGGGGTACTTGGGCTTGTTCCTGGTTGTTTCGGCTTTGACCGCGCTCGGCGTGGCCATTTCGGCCATGTTCCGCAACCAAATCGCGGCTTTCGCGGTGACGTTGGCTGTCTTTTTGTTCTTGTGGATGTTAGGCGCGTTAAGCCCAGGGAGTACGAATCCGGTTTTGGAGTATCTGGACTTTGGCCGTCATTTCTATCGCACGTTTTATCGGGGTGTGATTGATTTGCGCGGAATTGTATATTACCTCAGCGTCACGTTCTTTGGGCTTTACCTGGGCAGCGTCATTATTGAGAGCCGGAGGTGGAACGGATGAACACCAAACATTGGCGCGTTTGGCTGCCTTGGCTTGGCCTTGCGGCGGCCGTCATCGGCGCCGGGGTGGCAGCGGGCGCGTATGTGATTACCCGCTCATTCGGCTCTCCGGTTCGGGGGGCGTTGGCCGTGGCCGTGCTCGGGCTGGCCGTGTTCCTCACTTTCGAGGCCGATCGCTTGCGCACCTGGCTGACCGGTCGGCAAGCCCGCTACGGCAGCAACGCCTTGCTGATGACCTTGGCTGTTATCGGCATTTTGGGCACGATCAACTACTTGGTGAGCTTATATCCCAAGCGCTGGGATCTGACGGAGAACAAGTCCAACACGTTGGCTCCTGAAGTTCAGCAGTTGTTGGACTCGCTCGATACCGACGTCACGGCCTACGCCTTTTACTCGGCCCAGGCCGATACCACCTATGCGCGCGAGCTCTTAGAGAAGTTCGTCCTGGCCAGCAACGGCAAGTTCTCCTACAAGTTCATTGACCCCATTTTGCAGCCGGGGTTGGCGCAAAAATACGGGGTCACTCGCGACGGTACTGTGGTTTTGGTCATGGGTGACCGAACCGAGCAGGTGACCTTCCTTTCCGAATCCGAATTGGCCAACGCCTTGGCTCGACTCCTTCATCCTGAGAACCTGGTTGTGTATTTCGTGACCGGCCACGGCGAGCCGGATATTGAGGCCTTCGGCGAGCAGGGCCTTTCCATGTTCAAAGAAGAGCTGGAAAACAAAAACTACACGGTCAAAACCCTGGCTTTGGCGGCTGAGAAGCAGGTCCCCGAGGATGCCAAGGTTGTGGTGGTTGTCGGGCCGCTGCAGCCCTTCCAAGAGGCCGAGCTGCAGGCTTTGCAGGACTATTTGGACCAAGGGGGCTCGGTGGTCTTTTTCTTCAACACCAGTGTGGAAGGCGCCCAAGAGCCCGGCGAGGCCCTTGCACAATACCTGCAAGAAACCTGGGGCGTGGTTGTTGACGATGATGTCGTGATTGACCCCACGTCGCCGCAACAGCCTTTGCTGGCTTTGGCCGCGTTCTACGAGAACCATCCCATTACGCAAAAACTCACGAACCTGATCACGATTTTCCCCATTGCGCGCAGTGTGCGCGTGCTCAACCCCAACGACGCGCTGCGCATCGGCACAGAGCTGATCAAAACCTCGCCCCAGGCCTGGGGTGAGACGGACCTTGAGCCCTTCAAAGCCGCGGGCGAAGACGCGACCATTACGAACGTGGAGCCCGACCCTGAGGTCGATATCATGGGTCCGGTTCCCCTGGCCGTCGCGGTGGAGGATACCCAGTCCGGCGCGCGTATGGTCATTGTGGGGGATGCGGATTTCGCCCGCAACGGCGCTTATGCTGCGTATGGCAACGGCTTGTTGGCCGTCAATTCGGTGGAATGGGCGGCCAACGTGGGTGACCTGATCCAAATTACCCCGCGCGAGACCACGCAACGGTACCTGCGCCCGCCGAACAGCTATTTGCTCAACGCGATTTTCTTGACCTCGGTATGCATTCTGCCCGGGGCTGTGCTGCTACTGGGTGCGGTGGTGATTTTGCGACGGCGTTTTCGCTCGTAACCTGGGGGCGGCATGAACGTTCGAACCTTATTGAGCACGGCTAGCGTGCGAATCTGCCCACGATGGGAGGCGATCCCATGATCCGACGCGAGACGTGGGCTCTCCTCGCAGTGTTCGCGGTGCTGCTCGCGATCGCGTTGGGCTTTCGACAACGGCAGCAAACCTTGCCCGCCCGTGAAACGGGCACGTTGGAACCCACCCCCACGCCTTTGCCTCCTTTGTTTGACGTCGACCCGGACGCCCTCGCGGTCCGCGTGGTTTTGGAAGAGCCCATTGGCGAGCAGCGCCGTGTGGTCCTTGAGCGGGTCGCTACCCCGACCCCAACGCCCGAATCACCGCCTACACCGGCCACGCCTTCGGAAGAAGCTACGCCGACACCGACCCCACAGCCTATGTGGGCCGTGGTCGAGCCTGAGGGCGCGACTCCGCCCCAAGATTGGGAAATCGAGAGCGCGATTCAGAGCTTGATCAGCGCGCGCGCCCTGGCCGTCCTGCCCGAGGACCAAACCGATCCGCAAGCTTTGGGTTTGGTTAAACCTCATCGAGTCATCGAAGTAACCTTTGCGGATGGTCAACGCATCCAACTTTTGGTGGGCATTATGACCCCGCTGCAGAACGGCTACTACGTTCAAACCGAGCCGGATGGGCCGGTGTATGTGGTTAGTGATTTTCTCGTGGATGGGGTGTGGGATTTGCTCACGCAGGTGTATGCATCCCTCGCAACCCCGACCCCTTCCCCAACCTCGGAATCGGCGGGATTTTAGAAACCAAACCCTCTGATAAAACGTATCATTTTCACGCGAAGGTCTGCATCCGCGGGAAAACCGCGACCATCTCTTGGGCACAGGGAGGCGAGACTGGCGATGATCGGTGAAGCGTTCATGTATGAGGACGAAGAATTTTCCCCTTTGGCGCAGTTGATCGAGATTGGGCGTGAGAAAGGATACGTCACCTACGAAGACATCACGCAGTTTATCCCCGAAGCTGAACGGGATCTGGATCAGTTGGAGGATGTCTTCGCGGCGCTGTTGAGCGCGGGGATTACCTATTTTGAAGACGAGCCCAGCGAAGACGAACCTTCGGATTTGGACTTGAGCGAAGAAGAGCCCGAGCCGCAACGACAAAGCCACGCGGCCGATGAAGATGACTATTTGGCCAACATTGACACGGATGACATGGTCGGGCTTTATTTGAAGGAAGTCGGGCGCATCCCGTTGCTGACCGCGGAGGAAGAAGTCGAACTGGCCAAGCGTATTGAAGCGGGCCGCGAGGCTCGGGCCGAGTTGGCTCGGGGCAATGTGAGCCCCAAACGGCGGGAAGAGCTGCGGCGCATCATCGAGGATGGGTGGAAGGCGCGCGAAAAGCTGATTACCGCGAACTCGCGGTTGGTAATCAGCGTGGCCAAAAAGTACGTAGGTCGCGGCGTGCCGTTCTTGGACCTTATTCAAGAGGGCAACATCGGCCTGATTCGGGCGACCAAGAAGTTCGACTATCGCCGTGGGCATAAGTTCAGCACCTACGCAACCTGGTGGATCCGGCAGGCTGTGACCCGGGCCATCGCGGATCAGGGCCGCACGATTCGTGTGCCGGTGCACATGGGCGATCAAATCAACAAGTTGCTGCGCACCCAGCACCAACTTACGCAAAAGCTGGGCCGTGAACCCACGGTTGAAGAGCTAGCCGAAGAACTGGGCATTCCGCCGAAGAAGGTGGAGTACATGATGCAAGTGGCGCGGCATCCGTTGTCCCTTGAGATGCCCACTGACGATGAAGAAAACGCCGTGTTGGGCGACTTCATCAAGGACGAAGGCGCGCAAGCGCCTGACGAGAACGCGGCCCAGGTGATGTTGCGAGAGCAGCTTGAGAAGATCTTGAGCGAGCTTCCGCCGCGCGAGGTGCGAATTTTGCAACTTCGCTATGGGTTGTTGGACGGCCACGCGTACACGTTGGAGGAAGTGGGCCGGAAGATGGGCGTGACCCGCGAGCGGGTTCGGCAGATCGAGGCGCAAGCCTTGGCCCGCTTGCGTAGGCCCGAGATCAAACGTTTGTTGCGCGAGTACTTGCGCTAAACCCACCGCGCGGCCCGGCCGCGCGGTTTTTCGTGCCTTTCACCAACGTGGGCATTCCCCAGAGGCCGAGGAGGTCGTTCGCATGGCGCATGAGCGAATTCGGGTTGTGGCGACCAACCGCAACGCGAAGCGAGATTATCAACTGGGCGAGACGTATGAAGCCGGCATCGCGCTTCAAGGCACCGAGATTAAGTCCGTTCGAGCGGGGCAGGTGAGCTTGAACGATGCCTTCGTCCTTATCGATAAAAATCTCGAAGCCTGGCTGGTGGACGCGTACATCGCGCCTTACGAGCGCGCCAGCCGTGGCAATCATGATCCGCGACGCAAGCGCAAGCTCCTGCTGCACAAGAAAGAGATTCTGCGGCTGTGGAACCAGGTGCGCGAGAAGGGCATGACCATTGTTCCCACGCGGATGTACTTGAAGAATGGCCGGGCCAAAGTTGAGATCGCGCTCGCGAAAGGGAAGAAGAAATACGACAAGCGCCGTGAGCTCGCGCGCAAAGAAGCCGAGCGCGAGATCCAGCGCTATCTTTTCCGCCGGCGATGAGGGGCGCCCATGACCTTACCGAACCCCTTGGCCATGCTGGTGACCTTTGTGGTTGCGGCTGCGTGGATGGGCTTCAACGAAGCCTTGGCGCGGCGGGGTTGGATCTCCTCGCACACCAGCCGCAAGCTCATTCATATTGGGACAGGCCCTTTGTATGTGCTTACGTGGCTCTTGTACCCCGATGCTTCGGGGCGTTTTTGGGCCGTATGGGTTCCGCTTTTGCTCACGCTGCGGGTAGCCGCTGTGGGGTTGGGGCTTATCTCATCGCCGGCCGCGGTGCAAGCAATGAGCCGCACCGGCCGCCGCGAGGAGCTCTTGCGCGGCCCTTTGTTCTACGGGTTGGCGTTCGTATATTTCACGCTGGCCCACTGGCGCACGTGGGAAGGCATCCTGCCCTTGATGATGCTGTGCGGCGGCGATGGCCTGGCTGATTTAGTGGGGCGCCGTTGGGGGCGACGCAAGCTCCCGTGGAGCCCCCGAAAGTCCTGGGCGGGTAGCCTGGGCTTTCTGCTGGGAGGATGGCTGACGGCTATGTTGGTGTTGGCTGTGTATGCCCTTGCTGGCGTGTGGATGCCGGAGCAGGTGGCTCATTACGCACAGCAAGCTTTGCCAGCGGCTTTGGTCGCGGCCATCCTTGAGAGCGCCCCCTGGCCTGAGATCGACAACCTTATCATCCCCCTCGGCGTCTATATCTTTTTGCGCTTGTGGCCGTTTTGATCTTTGCCCTGGAGGCTCGTATGTCCGAGCAACGCACGGCTTTGGTGACCGGCGCGTCGGG
>JAADEP010000065.1 GCA_013153335.1 Chloroflexota bacterium | reverse complement strand
CCGTCGCCACGCCTGCGTTGGCGCGCGCAGGCACGGGCGACGTGCTCGCGGGGCTCATCGTGGGCCTGCGCGCCCAAGGCGTGCCCGGATACGAGGCCGCGCTCGCAAGCGTGTGGATCCACGCGCACGCGGGCCTCATGGCTGCGGAAGAATTCGGCCATACTGCCGCCGTCCTCGCGGGCGATGTGCTGCGAGCCGTCCCAGACGTCTTGGCTTTTCTGGATTTGATGTAAAAAAACGGAATCGAAGTTGGTTCGCTTGCGGAGTCAGTTTTTAAGGAGGTAGCCATGATTGGTCAGTGGTGGCGAGAAACTTGGCGTATGATGCGCATTGGCGCGTTTTGGCTGATCGGTTTTCTAGCGATACTCCTTATTTTCTTGATTTCCGCCGGGACTTCACTGTTATCCTCCCTTATCCCGCGGGCCAATTTTCTCTTTCAACTGTTCAATTTCTTTGCCTCCCCGGCCATTGGGGCATGGTTTATCGCGAGTATGGCGCGCGGGGTGAGTATCGCGTTGCGCCGCCCTGACCGGCGAGTTTCTTTTCTCGAAACGCAGCGAGACCTGTTGTATCCTTGGTTGCGCGTAGCTGTCTATCAGTTTGCCTTAAATCTTGTGCTTATCGCCATTTCGCTTATCTTCGGCCTGTCGATTGCGGTCGGCCTTTTCAACCTTGCATTAGACCCCCAGGCCTCGTCCGCGAGCGGTACGCTGTCTGTGCTTCTTCTCTTTTTCTTCTGTATTGGCCTACCGGTAGGGTGGTTGCTCGGTTTGGTCCTTTCTGTGATTCAAACTGGTTTGGCAGTTGAGTATCCAGCGCCTTTGGGCGAAACGTTTTCTCGCATTGGGCGCGTGCTTACGAAGGGTTTCTCTTCCCTTTTGGGAATTTGGATCGCCCAAACAGGTTTTTTCATCTTGGTGGGCATCTTCTTTTCCTGCTTGTTCTTCCCGCTTCTCATGGCCTTCGGGTCTTTGATTGAGCAAAACGAGGATGCCGCTGCCATTGCCGCGTTGGGCATTTTTATCGGATGGCTCTGCCTTTTGATCCCGCTCTCGTTGGCGTTCATGGTTTTCCTTGGCACGAGTTCGTCGACCATGTACCTCGTGGTCCGCGACCGAGTGCTGGGGCTGCCCGGCCCGGATGTGTCTTCGTACACGCCCCCAACGTCGGGCCCGGTGCCCGGCGCGGGACCGACGGGCATGACGCCCCCGGGTTCGTTACCGCCAACGGTGCCACCGAGCCCGCCCGGGGAGCCGACGCCGCCTTCCTACGGTTTCCCGCCCACGGTTCCGCCTTCGGATGATGCGTGGACGCCTGCGCCAGATAACGATTCCAGGTAACCTTCGGGCATATCCCGAGGTTGAGGAGAAGGTATGAGCGACATTGGCTGGCTGCGACGGATCCACTTGTTCCGCGATGTTCCTGCATCGTTGCTGCAGGATTTCCTCGATCGGGCGACGTTGCGCGAGGCCGAGCCCGGGGAGGAGCTTATTGTTCAGGCTGACCCGGGCTCGCCCTTCGTGATTCTGCGCAAAGGTCGGGCTGAGGCGTACGTTCGATTGAGCGCGGATCAGGTTTTGCCTCTGGGCATTCTGCAGGCGCAGGACCACGCGGGATTGGAAGCCGCGCTCAAAGGCTATCGCTCCCCCATGACGGTGCGCGCGCTGCGACCAGTGGAATACTACAGCATCAAGCGGGCTGATTTGGTCGCGTGGCTGGCGAAAGTGCCGGAGGAGGTCCGGCGACGGTTTTATTTCATCGCGGAAGCACAACGCAAAGCTCGCGTGCAACGGCCCGACTGGTTGCAAAATACCGAATGGGCCATCGTATATGCACGACGACACTGGATTGTCGCGGCATGGCGCGGGGGTTGGCTCCTGGCAGCGTTGTTCCTCAGCATCGTATGGTGGGCGATCCACACATGGTATTGGCCCTCCCGATTATTCCTCTTCTTGATACCTGTGACGTTGCTCCTGGGGCTCTTCCTCACGGCCTGGGGCGTTATTGAGTGGCTCAATGACTATTATGTCGTTACACCGCTCCGGGTCGCGCGGGTGGATCGCATCTTTCCCATTCACGACAGCCGTTTCGAAGTGCCGGTCACGATGATCAACGCGGTGGGGGTTGAGACTGAATTTTTAGGGCGTCTGCTCGGATATGGCGACGTGCTCGTCCGCACTTGGGCAGAGCCCATTCTGCGCTTGGTTCAGGCGCCCGAGCCCCACGCGATCAGTGGGGTGATTGAAGAGCTGATGGATCGGGAACGGGAGACATGGTCCAAAGCCGAGCAACGCGCGATGCAAGAGCACCTGCGCGAAGTGCTCGGCCTTCCCACCCAAACCGACGAAGAAGAACTGGCGCCCGAAGCGCCGGCCATTTCGTCGCTGCAAGCTGTGCGACCGACAAGTTGGTGGGGCTATGTATGGGCTTTTATTCGATCGTATCTGCAACCGCGCATTGTGACCGGTGACATCATCACCTACCGTAAGCATCCCATCTTTCTGCTCCGTCGCGCGGCGCCTGCGCTCATCCCCTTGTTCCTCATATGGTTCTATGCCTTGTTATGGCTGCAATTCGGCTGGCCTTGGCCGACCGAGGGCTTTTTGCTCTCGTTCCTCGTGCTCGTGACGTTGTTCAGCCTGCTTTATACAATGTATCAAATCTGGGACTGGGCGAATGACCTCTATCAGCTAACACCAACCCAAATTGTGGACCTCAAACAAGTCCCCTTTGGTGAAGCGGAACGTAAGGTCGCGCCGTTGGAGAAGGTCGTCGGCGCGGATTTTGAACGGCCTTCGTTCTGGGCGCGCATTTTCAATTACGGGGACGTGCGCATTCAGATGGGCGGCGAAGAACCCTTGATTTTTGAACGGGTTTGGCAGCCTGATCAGGTGCAACAGGATCTGTTCACGCGCATGGAGGAACGTCGCCGCCGGGAAGAAGAAGCTCGTTGGCTGCAAGATCGCGAGCGTTTTGTTGAGTGGCTCGCTGCCTACCACAAATTGCGGGGCGAAGTCGCGGCCGCGGAAGAACGGCCGTCTCGACCTGCGAAAGCCCCTCGTCCGCGGCGCCCAAGCTCCCCCGAGCCCCGGCTCGGTGAGGAGGATTGGGAGTTTGGGTATCCTTCCGAAGGCGGCGACGAGGACCTGTGGCTCCCTCGCCGACCTCCGCGTCATGACGACGATGAAGGGTTTGGCGAAGACGGCGGCCTCTAACCCCACGTACAACTCACCCATGGAGGAAGGTTCATGCCTACATTGCTGGTTCGTCACGCGGATGTGCTGGTGACGATGGACGACGCTCGCCGGGAAATTCCGGATGGCGGGCTTTTCATTCGGGATGGTTTCATCGAAGCCGTTGGGCCAACCGCGGAATTGCCCGAAACCGCAGACGAGGTCCTCGATTTGCGTGGGCACGTGGTGTTGCCCGGGTTGATCAACACCCACCATCATTTCTATCAAACCTTGACCCGAGCTGTCCCCGGGGCGCAAGATGCGAATCTCTTCCAATGGCTCAAGACCCTTTATCCCATTTGGGCTCGTATGCGACCGGAGCACATCCGGGTATCCACGCAAGTAGCTTTGGCCGAACTCGCGCTATCGGGCACAACCACGGCGTTCGATCACTTGTACCTCTTTCCCAATGGCAGCCGTTTGGACGACGAAATCGAAGCCGCAGCCGAAGTCGGTTTGCGGTTGCACGCGTCCCGGGGCTCGATGAGTTTAGGCGAAAGCAAAGGCGGCCTGCCACCCGACAGCGTGGTTGAAGACGAAGCCTTCATCCTCAAAGACTCCCAGCGTCTGATCGAGCAATATCATGACCCCAACCCTGGGTCCATGCTGCAGATCGTGCTCGCGCCGTGTTCGCCCTTTAGCGTCACGGGCGACTTAATGCGCGAGTCTGCTCGGCTGGCTCGGGCGTATGGCGTCCGGTTGCACACGCACTTGGCGGAGACCGAGGACGAAGAGGTGTTCTGTTTAGAGAAGTTCGGCATGCGGCCGGTGGAGTACATGGAGAGCTTGGAGTGGATCGGTCCGGATGTTTGGTTTGCTCATTCGATTTATGTGAATGCTGACGAGATTGCCTTGTATGCCCGAACCGGAACAGGCGTCGCGCATTGTCCTTCTTCGAACATGCGCCTCGGTTCGGGCATCATGCCTCTGTATGAGATGCTGACCGCAGGGGTGAAAGTTGGTCTTGGGGTGGACGGGTCCGCGAGCAACGATAGCTCGCATATGCTTGCAGAAGTGCGGCAGGCCATGCTGCTCGCTCGGGTGCGCTCGGGCTTATTGGGCTTTTCTCGCAGCGGCTCTGATGCTCCGCCTTTGTTGAGTGCGCGGCAAGCCCTCGAGCTTGCGACCCGGGGCGGCGCGGCCGTCTTGGGCCGCCCGGACCTGGGTTCGCTTGAGGTTGGCAAAGCCGGCGACTTTTTCGCGGTGCGTCTGGAGCGTTTGGACTACGCGGGTGCGTTACACGATCCGGTTGCGGCGCTGGTGCTCGCGTCGCCCGTGCGGGCCGATTACACCGTGGTCGGCGGGCGCGTGATTGTGCGGGAAGGGCATTTGGTCACGCTGGACGTACCCGCCTTGGTCGAACGGCACAATCGTTTGGCGCGTGAACTCTTGGCGTGATCGCCGATATCGGCTTGGGGCACCGTCGACCGAAGGTGCTCGGTCGATGGGAACCGCCTAACGCCGCTTGCCTGAAACAACGGCCATCGGTCGCGCATGACCGATGGCCGTTGTCGTATCGGCTGTGGCCGGTGGGTCGTGTGGTTTCGGGTGATGCATTTGCGGACGAGTTACATATCGACAAAGTATACCTGGGCGGCCGCGTCAAGCAACTCAGGGGTCATGGCGGGTTGCACCCCTCGATAGCGCGCGATATCGACGACGTGATTGCACAAATCGCGAGGATGGGTCGCGCGGAAAGGCCGGTTGTGCTTGACATACCATTCTTGCAAAAGATATGCCAGTCCTCGCTCGCTATACGGGATACCCTTGGCCTTCGTGATCCGACGGCATATCTCGCGGAATTCTTCCAGACCGGGATCACTAATGTGGATTTTATGCCGTAGACGGCGTAAGAAGGCTTCATCCACCAAATCCTTGGGAGGCAAGTTCGTCGAGAACACCGCGAGTACGTCAAAGGGCACCATGATTTTGTGCCCGGTATGCATAGTGAGGTAATCCACACGACTTTCCAAGGGCACAATCCATCGGTTGAGCAGGTCTTTGGGCGGGACTTGTTGTCGGCCAAAGTCGTCGACCAAAAGCATGCCGCCGTTGGCTTTGACTTGTACAGGCGCTTGGTAGTACTTCGTAACGGGGTCAAAGATCAAATCCAAGTCTTTGAGTGTGAGCTCGCCGCCCACCATGATGAAGGGCCGGTGAATTTGGATCCAACGTCGGTCGCGCTGGGCATCATTGTTGTTGGCTCGCGTCTTACCGTTGGCTTTGTGGTGATGCAAGGGGTCGTAGAGCACGACGACTTGCCCATCGATATAGATGGCATGGGGAATATAGATTGTATCCCGCAAAAGGTACCGCCCGATAGCCTCGGCGATACTGGTTTTACCATTGCCTGGGGGGCCATACAGAAAAATAGAGCTACCCGAATTGACGGCAGGCCCAAGGCGATGGAAGACGTCCTCGCGCAGCACCAAATGGCGCAAGGCTTGGCGCATTTCCCGCTCGGTCACAATCGTGCGTTGGCGAGCTTGCTGACGAACCGCCTGCGTATAGACGGCCAGAGGGACGGGGACGGGACCCGCATATTGCGAGCGTTCTAAAGCCTCGCGTGCTCGACGTGCGCCTTCGCTAGTGAGCGCGTATTCAAAGCCGCCCATTCCGATGCGGTGTCGCGCGGCTTTTACCTCGATAAGTTTTTCTCGTTTGAGATGGTCTAGGATGTACTCTTCGACCAAACCAAAGGGTAAGGCCATCGCGTCGGCCAGCTGATTGCCGGTGAGGTAGCCTTGAAAGTAGAAGATGCGCAAAGCGTGGTCGAGCAACCACAAGACCGGCAGACCAACATCACGTAGCGAACGAACCGGGGGCGGGACAAAGGTATGCGGGGGCATTAAGACGTACTCCTCAAAAGGGCGCTAAGAAATAAAGAAGCGCCTCCTGAACGGCGGTATTCATGGAGGCGCTTAGGCGGAGAGGGCGGGATTTGAACCCGCGAGGCCCTGGTAGGGCCTACCCGCTCTCCAGGCGGGCGCGCTCGGCCGGACTACGCGACCTCTCCACACAAAGCGCCCTTATTATACCAACGCATCCCCGCCCGCGCAAGAGAGAACGCCTGAGGGGTGCACGCAAATCTTGTAGAAATGGGAAATAAAACAAAAGCCGGGCTGTCGCGGATGATGCTCGCCCAACACGGGATTTCGCCCCCAGAAACCACGACCCACGCTCCCTATCGGCTTTGGAATGCCATGCGCTATAGAAGATAACGGGCGGGAGCCGTGCTCAAGGCCTGCCCTGCTTGGCTCAATGACGACAGCCCCTTCGTCCGCCGCTTGACCGTTTCTACAACATTTGCGTGCACCCGCCCGCCGGGGTGCAGGCAAATCTCGTAGAAGTGAGAGATAAAAAAAGAGCCAGCCTGCAGCGGATGATGCTCGCCTAACCCAGGATTTCGCCCCCAGAAACCACGACCCACGCCCTCAATCGGCTTTGGAACGACATGCGCTATGGGAAATGGCGAGCTGGGAGGCCGTGCTCAAGGCTCGCTGGGCTGGCCCAACAGCGACAGCCCTCTCGCCTCCCCCCTCATCGCTTGACGGTTTCTACAACATTTGCGTGCACCCGCGAGGAGCTCGCACTCTGCACGCCTTGCGCGCGCGGCAAAACATGGTATGATAAAAGCCACAACGGCAAGGAGAAAGATGGCCCATGGACGAGGAACGGAAGATCACGATCATCGAGGGACCGACGCCCATCTTTGAACCCATCCAGCCGGCCATGGGGGAGCTGTTCTTGGGGATTTTGGAGGGCCCGCCGCGTACCGCGATGCTCGCCCGCACCCGGGTACGCGCGCTGAACGGCCCAGCTCTGATCGAGCGTTGCCATCGCGCGTGGCGGGAGAAGGAAAATATTTTCCTCGAATTCCGCACGCCCTTGGGCTTGGTTCAGCAAGTCCCAATCGCGGCCGCGCAGTATGAGCCCACGGAGGAGGGCGATGTCTTGACGTTGTGGGTCTTGCTGCCGCAAGAGGTCTTGGAAAACCTCACGGAACTCAATGAGGACGATTCCGACGACTTCACGTTTTGACCTGGTGCACGCTGGGGAAGTCGCTCGCCTGGTTCAAATCCGTTTCCGTAGGTACGTTGTCGCGCTTCACCCTTTCCCCTGGGCCCAGGGAGGCATTGGGGATCCTTCCATGAGTTGTCGGCACCCCTCTGGCTCAGGTATGCTCGACGATAGGCATCCTATCGATCAAGCCTCGCGGCGCCAAGACGCGCGCGCGAAGCTTCTTGTTTTGTCTTTTTGATGCTCAAGACTGACGCCTTTGCCTTATACGCTACGATGTTGCCGCGCGCGGGCATACGCCCTATGGTAGCGCGCGTCTTGTCCCGGTACCGTTTTTTCGTGGGCGAACCGGGCCCGCGTACCTTCCTACCCTAAACCGATATCCCATCATCCCAAGCAGTGAGGTTGGCACCCATGGCGACCCAAGTGGCAGAACTGGAAAAAGCGACCTTGGCCGAGTTGCGCCGACGCGCGAAAGAGCTCCGCATCCCGCGCTATAGCCGGCTGAAGAAGGATGAGCTCATTGTCGCCATCCGCCGCGCTGAGGCAGAACGCAATGGCCTGGAACTGCGCGGGGGCATCCTCGAAATCTTGCCCGACTCGGGCGTGGGCTTTTTGCGGGCCCGGCGTTATCGCCCCGGCCCGGACGATATTTACGTCTCGCCTGCCCAAATCCGGCGCCACGGCTTACGGCCCGGTGACCTGGTTATGGGCTATGTACGCCCCCCGCGCAATACGGAAAAGCACCACGCGCTCTTACGCGTCGAGAGCGTCAATGGTCTCACGCCCGAAGAAGCGCGCCGCCGACCGCGTTTCGAGGACCTCGTGCCCATCTTCCCCGATCAGCGCTTTGACCTCGAGACCGACCGCTACGCGCTCGCGACCCGGCTCATCAACCTGGTCGCTCCCATTGGCCGCGGTCAGCGCGGGCTCATCGTTTCGCCCCCTAAGGCCGGCAAGACCACCATCCTCAAGCAAATCGCCAACGCCATCTCGACCAAGTACCCCGACGTGCACTTGATGGTTGCGCTCATCGGCGAACGTCCGGAAGAGGTCACCGACATGGACCGCTCCGTGGACGCGGAGGTCATCTCCTCTACCTTCGACGAGCCCGTGCAATCCCACGTGCGCGTGGCTGAAATGGTGCTCGAGCGCGCCAAACGGTTGGTCGAAATCGGCAAAGACGTGGTGATCTTGCTCGACTCCATCACCCGGCTGGCCCGCGCGTACAACTTGGTCGTCACCCCGTCCGGTCGTACCCTCACCGGTGGTCTGGATCCCTCGGCCCTTTACCCGCCCAAGCGCTTCTTCGGCGCTGCGCGCAATATCGAAAACGGCGGCTCCCTCACCATCATCGCGACCGCCTTGATCGACACGGGCTCCCGGATGGACGACGTCATTTATGAGGAATTCAAGGGCACGGGCAATATGGAGCTGCACCTTTCGCGCAAGCTCCAAGAGCGACGCATTTTCCCGGCTATCGACATCACCCGGTCAGGGACTCGGCGCGAAGAGCTGCTCTTAGGTCCCGACATCACGCAACGGGTGTGGCTCATGCGCCGCATGTTCCAACAAATGATCACCCCGCCCCCCGGTGGCGCGGGCATGGACATCGCGACCGCGACCGAGGCCATCCTGGACCGCTTACGCAAGACCCGCAACAATATGGAGTTCCTGGAAACTCTGACCGAAGAAATTTAGCGCGGCCTATCGGTTCCCTCTGCCCAGGCTGCGCGAAGGTTTGAGGTGAACCCATGCGACGGATTGGTACTTTTCTCTTTGCCCTGGCGGTTTTGGGCATTTTGGGATGGGGCGTGTACCGCATCACCGAAAGCGTGAAAGCCTTGCAGACCTCCTTCACCCAGGGCGTTGCGCCCGTCCAGCAGATGCAAGCTTCGCTCAGCACCCAGGTCGCCCAAGTGTTGCATCCCACGCCCACAGTACAGCCGGACCCGATAACCATTGTGCATCAGGTGCGGCAGCTGGCCCGGCTTGAGACCGTGCAATACACCATCGAAAAGGTCATCACCGCACGCACCCAGCCCGAAGGCATTTGGGACGTGCTCTTTGGCGATCGGCTCATCTTCGTGGCCCATGGCATCGTGATCGCAGGGGTCGACTTGGGCAAGCTAGGGCCAGACGATATTTGGTTTGAGGACGGCGTACTGTACGTGCGATTGCCCGAGCCGGAAATCTTCGTCGCGACCCTGGACAA
>JAADEP010000074.1 GCA_013153335.1 Chloroflexota bacterium | reverse complement strand
TGGTGGTCTTGACATCGCCGTAGCCGCCCGCGAACACGGGCTTGACCTTGATGTTCGGGTGTTCCTTTTCAAAGTCTGCGATGTAGCCCTTAAGGATGTTGGAAATGGGCGCGTCCACGGCCACGGGGTAGTACACCTCGATGGTGACCGGCGCTTCGGATGCGGCCTCGGTAGCCTGGGACGATGCCGGGGTGGCTTCTTGCGTGCCACTACAAGCTGTGAGCGCCGCGACCAGCATGAGCCCCAAGGCAAAGAACCACAGCGTTCGACGCATACGACACCTCCAAAAGCGATTCGCGAGCAAAGAGCTGATAACATGATTATACCCCTTCTAGAAAACCGCTTCGTCGCGCCCCTCTAAGCCAGGAAGGTTGTCAGGCTCAATCAGATGCTCATTCTGAGGAAAATTCACGATATGGCGTCGAGATGATCTTCCATTCTGGCCCCCTCGATGTGTGCGAGGCGCCAGAAGAGGCCGCGGGCGGCCCAGAGGCGAGCGGGTGGGCCTTGTTCGACCAGGCGGCCTTGGTCGAGCACGACGACCCAGTCGGCTTGCATGGCTTCGGCGATACGGTGAGTCACCCAGAGTAGGGTGCGCGCCCCGCGGAGGGCGAGGAGTCGTTCGGTGAGTTCGCGCGCGGTGACGGGGTCAAGGGAGGCTGTGGGTTCGTCGAGCAGCCAGATGGGGGCGCCCTTAAGCCACGCGCGCGCCAAGGCCAAGCGCTGCCGCTCGCCGCCCGAAAGTCGCCATCCGTGTTCGCCCAGGTAGGTGTCCCATCCTCGCGGTAGTCGCGCGAGTACATCCGCGAACCCGGCCCATCGGACGGCTTCTTCGAGCTCGCGCGGGCTGGCGTCGGGTTTGGCCAGCAAGAGGTTTTCGCGCACGGTCATGTTGAACAGATAGGCGCGTTGACCGAGCCAGGCGAAGTACGTCCGGGCTTGATCTGGGGCCAGTGCACGCAGCGGAGTCTGGTCGAGCCATATCTTGCCTCGGTCGTAATCCCAAAAGCGCAACAGCAACGCGAGCAAGGTGCTCTTGCCCGCGCCGCTGGGCCCGACCAAGGCTACCACGGCCCCGGGCGGAACCGTCAGCGTGAGGTCGCGCAACGCAGGCCGGTCCGTTTGGGGGTAGGTGAACGTTAGGCCCTGAACCCGAAGCCTGGGCTCGCGGGGCCCTTGCGCGGCCGGCCATGGCGGCCTTTCGGGCACCGCGGGTGGCGTGTCGGCCAGGGAAAACACCCGGGCTGCGGCCGCGCGTACCTGTTCCCACGCTTGCGCCGCGGCCGGGATGGGATTCGCGGCCTCGAAGGCCGCTCGCGTAAGCAAGGCCAGCGCGCCCAGCATTTCGCCGGCCAACTCTCCCCCAAGGACCATGGGGATCGCGAGTCCAAGCACGGTCGCCATGGTGAGGTCCGTGATTAGGGATGTGAGGGTGGTATGCAGGGCTTGCACCTTGACGAGCCGGAGCTGGTGTTGGCCGTATTTCGCCTCCGCGCGTTCCAGCCGCTGCGCGTAGGCCTCAGCCTGACCGAAGGCCATGAGGTCGGCCAGGCCCTGAACCCCGTCCACCCATAACGATGCCAGCTGGGCGCGCGCGGCCGCAACCCCTTGCGCGGGCTCATGGCTCAAGCGGAGGACGAGCCCGGGCAGCAAACCGACCACGGTGAAAAAGCCCAATCCGGCCGCGAGCCCGAGGGTCAGTCCCCATCGGCTCAGGGTGTAGATCAGGCCGGCGCCAATGCCCAGGGCGGTCAATCCGGGCAAGAGCACGCGCAGGTAGAAGGCTTCGAGCGTTTCGATATCCCGGATCAACCGCGTGAGCACGTCACCCGAGCGGTAGGATTGCAAGCGCGCGGGCGCGAGGGGGATTAGGCGGCGGTAAAGCCACACGCGCCACGTGCGCAGCACCCGAAGCGTCGCGTCGTGTTCGGTTAGACGTTCGGCATACCGTAACCCCGCGCGCGCAAGGCCGAAGAAGCGCACGCCAACAATAGCCACTTGCAAGTGCTCGATGCCTGGGCGCAGCGCGGCCTTGGCGATCAACCACGCGGACGTGCCCAGCAGCGCGACGTTCGCGGCGATGGTACCGATGGCCAGGCTTAGCGCCAGCGCGAACCGGCCCGTGGTGCCCCGGATGAAACGAAGCAGGCGGCGCACCCACCCATGGGGCGCGCTCGCGGCCAGGACTGTGGAGGACTCTACCCATGCGGCGCCGGTCGTGGATGGGGTCTCGCGCGAGCGCGCGCCCCGCGGGGGAGACGCGGTGGCCTGCATGGCGGCGTGATAAAGCCGCGCGTACACGCCATCTTGCGCCCATAACGCCGTGTGGGTGCCTTGCTCGACCACCCGGCCGCGCTGCAAGACCACAATGCGCGTCGCGTGCTGGACGGTGGTCATGCGGTGCGCGGCGAACACCACAGTTCGGCCAGCGAACAAGCGCAGCAAGCTCGCCGTCAGCTGGGCTTCGGTTTCTGGGTCAAGATGGGCTGTGGGTTCGTCCAAAAGCAACCAAGCCGGGTCTTTGAGGAAGGCGCGCGCCAGGGCCACGCGTTGCGCCTGACCCCCGCTGAGCCGATGTCCTGCTTCGCCGACCGAAGTGCGCAACCCTTGGGGCAACGCGCGTACGAAAGCCTCAAGCTGGGCCGCGCGCAACGCTTGCATCAGCTCCGCTTCGCTGGCGTCAGGCTTGGCGAGGCGCAAGTTCGCTTCGAGGGTGTCGTGAAAAAGATGCGGCTTTTGCGGAACCCAAGCGATCGCGTCGAGGGGCGGCGGCCCTTCGTGCACTGAGCCGTCCTCAAAACGGGTATAGATTCGGCCCTGCGTGGGCGCGAGGAAGCCCAACAACAGCGCGAGCAGGGTGCTCTTGCCCGCGCCGCTGGGCCCGACCAGCGCGATGCGCTCGCCCGCGCGTATCCGCAGCGAGACCTCGCGCAGCGCGGGCTCGGTTTCGCCGGGGTAGACCACGCTCACCTTTTCGAGCACCACTTCGCGTATTGGACTTGCGCTAGCGGCTCGGTGGGTCGGCATTTGGGGGCGCGGGGTGTCGAGGAGCGCGAAGATACGTTCGGCTGCTGTGACGCCGTCCATGCCCGCGTGAAAACGCAGACCCAGCATGCGGAAGGGCAAATAGTATTCGGGCGCGAGGATGAGCACAAAGAACGCGGGCGCGAAGGCCATCCGGCCATATAACAACCGAAGTCCGATCTCTACCGCGAGGACTGCGGTGCTTAAGGTCGCGAGGAATTCGAGCGCGAAGGCGGAAAGGAAAGTCAGGCGCAGGACCCGCAGCGTGGCTTTGCGATATCGCTCGCTCGCTTCCGCGAGGACCTGGGCGAAATCTTGCGCGCGGCCCAGGGCCTTGAGCGTGGGCAAACCTTGCAGCGCATCCAAAAACAACGCGGCCAGGCGTTGCAACGTCGTGTATTGGCGCCGGGTATACGCGGCCGCGCCTTTGCCAATGAGCACCATAAAGAAAGGGATGAGCGGCCCGGTCGCCAGCATCACGCCCGCGGACAGGCGATCTTGACTCGCGACGGCCAGCAACACCGTGAGCGGCACCAGGACCACAACCCCAAGTTGCGGCAGGTATTGGCTGTAATACGGATCCAGCGCGTCCACGCCTTCGAGCGCGGCCGTGAGCCAGGCCGCGGTGCCCTGCTGCCGCGCGTACACCGGACCCAAGCGGCGCAACTGGTCCCACAAGCGTCGGCGCAGCTGGGCCTGGACCCGGCGAGCGATGGCTTTCGCGCTCACTTCGTGTATCCCCGCGAACAAGGCCCGAAGCGTCAGGACCGCGAGCAGCAGCTCCCCGAGTCGAACGATGGACGCCCGGGGCGCGTGGCGCAGGAACACCGCGTCGACGAGCTGGCTTAAGACCCACGCCTGCCCGACGATCAGCAGGCCGTGCACCCAAAGCGTGCCGAGGGTCAAGCCGAAGAGCCAGCCAGTGCCGCGAGCAAGCGCGATTAAGCGTCGGTGCATGGTTACGCCTCGAGGGGAGGGGCTGCACGTCCGCGGGGCCGCGGTCGCCTGGGCCGGGCAGAACCGGTCCGCACGGTAAAAAGGGCGAAAGCCCTGCGGGCCTTCGCCCTGTGCTGGAGGAGGTCGGCGGTGCAGGACGCCCGTTTCGGAGCGCCCTGCACCAGCGTTAGTACGCGATATCCTTGCCGGTCACCCGGCCGCGGAAGACCCAATACGTCCATCCGACATAAATCAGCACAATGGGAACGAAGATCAGCGCGACGATGGTCATCACCTTGAGGGTGTAAGGCGATGACGCGGCGTTGTAAATGGTCAGGCTGTATTCGGGCTTGATGGTGGAAATCAGAATGCGCGGGTACAGCCCCGCGAAAACCATGACCGTGGCGAAGACGATGGTCAGCGCGCTGCTCACAAAGGCCTTGCCCCACGCGTCTTGGCGTTGGAAGTACCCGACCGCGAGCAACGCGAGCGCGGCCAAAATCGCGGGCACCAAACCGCCGTGGGTCAGGATGTCGGTTGCGACGTAGGCCCACAGCACGAATACCACCGTGATGCCCAACGCGACGAACCAGGCCTTGAAGGCCGCGGCTTTCACGCGTTCGAGCAGCGCGCCTGTGGTGCGCAAGGCCAGATAGTTCGCGCCGTGCATCACAAAGAGCGCGACGAACGTGAGCCCTGCCCAAAGCGCGAAGGGATTGAGCAGCGGGAGCAAGCCGCCCCAGTAGTACATGTCCTGATCGATGGCCATCCCCCGCATCAAGTTGCCCACCACCACGCCCCACAAAAAGGCCGCGGTCAGCGAACCCGCGAACGCGAGCCAGTCCCAGGTCTCGCGCCACGAGCGCTCGGGCCGTTTGTTCCGAAATTCAAACGCGACGCCGCGCACGATCAAGGCCATGAGCATGAGCACCAGGGCCAGGTACGCACCGCTAAAGAGCGTGGCATACACCTGGGGGAAGGCCGCGAACAACGCGCCGCCGGCGGTGATCATCCAAACCTCGTTGCTATCCCAGACCGGGCCGATGCTCTGCAGGATGGCGCGGCGTTCCTCATCGGTTTTGCCCAACCAGGGCAACAACATGCCCACGCCGTAATCGAAGCCTTCCAGGAAGAAAAAGCCGATGAACAAAATGGTGATCAGCAGAAACCACACCGTATTGAGGTCCATGGCAGCCCTCCTGCTTTTAGTAAGCCGCTGAACGGGATTCGTCGCGAGCGTATCCGTCGTAACGCAGGCCGTATCGGAGCGCCAGGCCAACGCCGATGATGGCCAGGATGAGGTAGAGGATGGTCAGCGCGGTCATGGAGAACAGCACGCTGCTCGCAGGGACGTTGGGCGAAACCGCGTCCTCGATCTTGAGCAGACCGTACACGATCCACGGCCAGCGCCCGGTTTCGGCCATCACCCAACCGAAGGTTACGCCTAGATAGGGCAAAATCGTGGCCCACATCATGGTCTTGAGGAAGCGCGGGTGCTCCTCGGGACGCTTATAGTAGACCGCCAGCGCGGCCAACCCGATCATGAGCAATCCCGAATACACCATGATGCGGAACGACCAGTAGTCCAGGCCCACGGGCGGGATATAGTCGCCCGGGCCGTACTGCTCGATGAACTGCTTTTCGAGGTCGTTGATGCCCACCACCGGACTGGAGAAGTCATTGTGGGCCAGGAAGGAAAGCAGCGCGGGAATGCGGATATCCAGGCGATTGGTCCGTGCCTCGGAATCGGGGATCGCGAACAGCGAGAACGCGGCCGGGGCTTCGGTTTCCCAGAGCGCTTCGGCTGCGGCCATTTTCATGGGCTGTTCGCGCACCAAGAATTGCCCTTGATAATGCCCGATAGTCCCGACCAAAAGGGAGCCGATCAAGCCGTACCACGCGGCCCAGCGGAACGAAGTGCGGAAGAAATCGAGCTGGTGTTTGCGTAAGAGGTGCCAGGCGCTGAAGCCCATGACCACAAAGCCTGCCATCGCGATGCCAGCTGTGATGACGTGCGTGAATTGATAGAACACGTTGGGGTTGGTGACGAGCGCGAAGAAATCGGCCATCAGCGCGCGCCCGGTCTCGGGGTCCAGGCGATACCCGGTGGGGCGTTGCATGAAGGAATTGGCGACCAAGATCCAAAACGAGGAGATGTTCGACCCCAGCGCGACCAGCCACGCGGAGGCCAAATGCACCTTCTTGGGCAACTTATTCCAACCAAAGACCCACACGCCGATGAAGGTGGACTCCATGTAGAAGGCGAGCAAAGCTTCAATAGCCAAGGGCGCGCCGAAGATATCGCCCATAAAGCGGCTGTATTCGGACCAATTCATGCCAAACTGGAACTCTTGCACCAGGCCGGTGACCACGCCCAGGGCAAAGTTGATGAGGAAGATGTTGCCCCAAAACTTGGCCATGCGACGGTAGATTTCGTTGCCGCTCCGTACGTATTGGGTTTCGAGGAGCGCGACAAAGAGCGAAAGGCCCAAGGTCAAGGGCACGAAGAAGAAATGGTAAATGGTTGTGGCAGCGAACTGCCAGCGGGCTAAGGATAGGGCGTCCATGGCACAACCTCCGCGAGACGAGGATCGAGAACGCGGAACTGACGACGGCCAATTCTTGACCAGATTTATCAACCTTGACACATATGGTCAACCTTGACTAAACTGGTCAAGATTCTATAGCCTTTGTACCTCGCTTCACAAACTCCGGCAAGTGACAAACGTCAGGCTCTGAGCGCGGAGCATGGCGCTGCGATCGTTGGGCGTTTTGTTCTTGTCCGTGGGGGATTTGGGGGCGCGGGCCCGCGTCGTCTCTCGCAGGCCGCTCGTTGGGTTGCGTCAGGCTGAGGGCTTAGCGCGCGGCCACCCGGTAGGCCGCGGCCGCGAAGGCCATGGCCGCGTTCAGGGAGCGTTTCCGTCCGTGCATCGGCAAGGCCCATACCCGATGCGCGAGCGCGAGGAGATCGGGGTCGAGCCCGGTCACCTCGTGCCCGATGAGCCAGGCCCAGGGTTCCTCGGGCACGGGTTGGCCTACGGGCAGGGGTTCGGCCTCGGGCACGACCTCCAGCGCCCATAGCGTCCACCCTTGGGCGCGGAGGGTCTGCGCCAGGGCCACCGCGTCGGGATGGTAGGACCAGGCCACGCTGGCCTCGGCCCCTAACGCGACTTTGGCCACGTTGGGATGCGGCGGCGTCGGGGTGATGCCGGTGAGGTAAAGGTGACCATACCCGGCCGCGTCGGCAATGCGGAAGATCGCACCCACGTTCCACGCGCTGCGGAGGTTGTCGAGCAGGACCGCGCGGGTCCGCGGCAAAGGTTGGGGTGGGGTGCGGGGTTCTGGGGGGATGGCCGGCTGCGCGGCAACGAACAAAACCGCTGCCCCACAACGAGGACAGCGGTCCACTTGTCCGCGCGGGTCAGGAAAGCGAAGCCCGCACGCGGGGTTGGTGCATTTGAGGATGCGCGGCTGGCCCGTTGGGCTGGCATCCGCCATGGGTTAGCGTTTGACGCGGGTTACGTACTTCCCTGTGCGTGTATCCACCCGAATCACATCGCCGGCCTGGATGAAGTGCGGCACTTCGATTTTGAGCCCGGTTTCGGTTGTGACCTTTTTCGTGAGCCCGGTGGCAGTATCGCCCTTGACCGCGACCTCCGCTTCCACCACTTCCATATCCACGGTGATGGGCAACTCAATGTCGAGGGGCCGGCCTTTGAGGAAGGTCACTTTAACCGGCATGCCTTCTTTGAGGTAATACACCGCGTCGCCCAAGACCTCGGCCGGGATGGCGTATTGCTCGTAGGTCTCCATGTCCATGAAGTAGTAATCCTGGCCGTCGTTGTAGAGGTACTGCGCTTCGTGGTGGTCGAGATTGACCTCTTTGACCTGGTTCCCCGACGGGAAGGTGCGCTCCACAATGGCGCCGGATTGCAGGTCGCGCGCCTTCACCCGGATGATGGCCTTCCCGCGGCCTGGCTTGTGGTGATGGTATTCCAGCACCCGATACACCCGTCCATCCAGCTCAAAGGTGACGCCCTTGCGCAGTTCGGTGACATCGAGCATGGTTCTTAGCCTCCTGTAGAAGGTTCGCGTCGGGCCGCGGACGTGCGGACCTCGCGGGACGGTTCAGCCGGTTGTTCGGGCCGTCTTATTCTTCATCGGGCTCGAGCAAATCGGTCTGGGGAAGGAGCCCGAGCCGCCGCGCTTCGTCAAAGGACAGCACCTCGGGGTTCACCACGTCGACCTCAGGGGCTTCGGTGTCGACTTGCTCCCAAAACGTGTCGGCTTCGGCCAGGGCCTCTTCGTCGGGAAGGGCCAGGCCGTTCTCACTCCATTCATCCGGCGCCAGGCCCGCGAGTTCGAGCTCGTCTTCGCTCTCGCCCAAGGGGCTGGTCATGCGCCCATATTCGTCCAGCACGCCCAGGCGTTGCAAAATGCGGCGAATCTCGATCACGGTTTCGCGCAGACGGGGCAGGTAGTCGGCCAGCGGGGGGCGATCCGCGGCTTTCTCTTGAATCACGACAAGTAAGTAATAGTCGGCCACCGAGGCCACGCAATAGTCTCGGTCAGGCCCTTCGAACAAGCAGAAGTAGCGGGGCTCGACCATGCCGAGCCCGCGGGCCAACCCGATCCCTTGGGTGTGCAGCATGAGCAGCTTGGCGCGTTGGTCAAGGATGGGCAGGTCGTGTTGGTAGTCCACCGAATACACGACCTGACCGTGTTCGGCCAGCAAGAAGACGGATTCGGCCTGCAGGTCATCGCTCAGCAGCTGCAGCAGCTCGCCGATGCGCGCTTGCGCTTCGCTGTACGAAAGGCGCGGGCCGGATTCCCAAGACGCTGCGACGTCCTCGTCTTCCTCCTCTTCTTCAGGTTCCGGCCAGGGCTCGGCGTCTTCGTCCGCAAAGATCGACGCGTCGTCGAGGAGCGGTTGGGGCTCGACGAGGCTGGGCTCCGGCTCGGGTTCGGTCGCTTCCCAGGGTGAGAGGTCAGCCGGCTCGGGGATGGCTGGTGCCTCTTCCTGCTCGATCTCGAGCTCAGCCTCGGGTTCAGGTTCGGCTTCGGACAGGCTCGGTGCTTCGGCTGGGGTTTCGTCCAGACCCAGGGTCGAGGTCACCACCTGGACCAGCTGCGGCAAGTCGAGCGGTTTGGTGAATACGCCTTGGACCGGTAGGTTTTTCACCGCGCGCTGCGCGTGGCTTTCATCCCAGGCTGTGATGACGATGAACTTGATATGTGGCAACGCCTCTTTGACGCGCCAAATCAACTCCGTCCCTGACAGCCCCGGGAGCCCCAAATCCACGATCATCAAATCGGGAGGCCTGGAAGCGACCTCTAAGATCGCCTCTTCAGCCGAGGGCACGTCCACCACATCCAGGACCTCGCCCATTTCGAGCTCGAGGGTGTTCCGAATCAAGCGCGCGATATCCCGCTGATCCTCCACGATCAGCACCCGAAAGAGTGGCATAAGGCCTCCTACGTCGCAGCGATCCTCCTAGACGCGGGTTGTGCAAGCGCGCCTAGGTGGGCTAACTTTATTGTACTCGAAAAGCGCTTCTTTGAGGATGGAGGATGAGCGAATTTTAGCCCAGCGTTCCATTTGCTCGAGGGATGCAAGGCCGAGCGCGGCTTTTCCGCACCATCGTGTTCGT
>JAADEP010000168.1 GCA_013153335.1 Chloroflexota bacterium | reverse complement strand
TTCAAGTTCCTCGAGCAAAAGGAAGAACGTCTCCCGCAAGTCCGGGGGAAGGCTGGTGATTTTGCGCAAGAGTTTCGAGCTCAAGGTCATCTTTTCACCCTCGATACCAAGCGCTCGTGTCTTTATTTTACCCGGAAATCCCCCTCAGGGGGGATTTGCTTTGGGCTTTGTGAGGTACACCCAGCACGATGACAGCGGGTTGATACGCAAGTGTGTGGACCTCGATACGTGTCCCCTCCTCAGCCAAGGAGCTGAGGCCGTCTACGGTGAGGGCCGCGGTCGAGCACATGCGCCCAGGCTCGCCTCGGTGCCGCGAACTGGAGTCCCACAGCGGAACGACGCGCCGCAAAAGCACACGGATGGTCCGCCACGGCACAGCGCGCGAAACTTGAAGCTCGCCATAAGCCCCTGTACGCGCGGCAAAGCCCTTCGGGGAAGACTAACCCCAGGGACTGCGTCGGTCGTTACGAGCGTCCTTAGGCAAGTTTTGTTTCGTCTGCGCTATCAACTAAGCCCGCGATGATGTAATGGGTGCGACCGTGGCCAAAGATGCCCGCAACAAAATGATACAGCGCGAACAGTTCCAGTGCGAAGGGCGGGTATCCTAGATAGCCCAAGAGCGGCATTTCGAAAACATGCCAGAATTGCACAAACGGGACGTGGTACACCCACTTGGGATAACTCAAGACGTTCCACATCTCCCAGAAAAACGCGGTGAACCACACCCCGAACGTAAGCGCCACCACCGGGCGCCAATCGCCGCGGCGCAGCCAAGCAAGCAAGGTATGGTTACCGAGCCATGCGTTCACCGGCTCCAGAATCAGATAGACCGCGGCCCATACCAAGGGGTAAAAATATCGCGGCCAAAGCAAGAGTAGCGCGAGGATGAACCATCCGAGGCCAAACATCAACTTAAGCCCTCGCGCCCCCAACACGATCGCGGGGCCGCGGCGAGCCCAAGGATAGCCCCGAAACACGCCAACGAGCCATTCCGACGCGCCAAAAACCGCGGGCATCACGGTCGAAAAACTCAGCGTAGCCCAAAACGCATATTCCCAATTCGAGAAATATTCTCGTCCTACATAAACCCAATTCCCCAGTCGTACATTGAAAGCTTCGAACAGCCACCATGCAGGGGCCGAAATCAAGAAAAGCGCGGCGTAGGCCCGGGGACTGCGGGCGTAAAGCGAGGTGCCGCGCCAACGATACGCCAACGCGTCCACCGTAAGCGCGTAGCCCAGCCACAACGGGAAAAAAGCCCAATGGGTTCGTAAGCCCGGCCAAAACCAGTTGACAGGCCAAAAAACCGCGATCAGCGCGAGGCCAAGCCAACCGCGGCGAGGGAAGGGGTACCGCCGGGGAACCGCGGCTGTTCGCTCCATAGGGCTCAAACCATTTCCTCGAGGGGTTGAGCCAGCCAAGCCTCGGCCTGGTCCAAATCCGTGAATACGCGGATCTCCGCGCCACTCCCCGGCGTGAGCGCGATAACTCGTTCCACGGCCTCGCGCACTTGCGGATGGCTGACCACAACCGCAACCCGCACCCGTCGCGCAGCCGGGTCGCTGTTGACCTCGACCGCGTATTGAATCGCCTCTTCAGGAATGTGATCTAACGCGCGCAGATCGTACAAATTGCGGTTGAGGCGATCCGAATTCAGCTCATGGGCCTGCGCAAAGCGACGCCAATGGCGAAGGGTGTACGGATCCACGCGCCAAAAGGTCACGGTTAGGCCGCCATCTGGACGGCGTTGCACCTGATAGCCCGCCTTTGGATCGGGCGTCCAAAACACAGGCTTGGTCGCGGCTTGAGTCATCGGTCTTCCTCCTTCCAGCAACCTCAGTATTCGGATTCAAACTCGTCAGAACGCGCGGGCTCCCGCTGATACCAGAGCCACAACAGAGCTTCCAGATTCCGTTGATGCAAACTCTCCGCCAAACCGCCCAACAACACGCGGTCCAAACCGCAATCCTCAACCGAGGATGTCACAAACACGTCCCCAGGGTATTTGCGACGAGCCGCGCGGCGCACCATCTTGCGCAGACAATGCAAATAGTCCAAATTCGCCTGGATAACGTCCTTGACCTCGCCTCGGAACACAATATCCCCATGGCCGGGGATGAGCACTTCGATGGGCATGCTCGCGATCTGCTGGAGCGAACGCACGAGCGCGTCGAAGTTGCTCTCGTCGGCCATGAGGGCCGGGATCGTGGTGAACGCGTCGCCCGCGAACAAAATGCGCTCCTCTTCCACGTATACGCCAATGCCATCGGGGGTATGCCCGGGCAAGGGGAACAAGCGCACGTGCAAGCGCGGCCCCAGCTTCAACCGCAGCATCCCCGCGTTGAGGGTCACGTGCGGGAACACCAAGCGCCAACGCCGCCATTCCGGATACCGCGCCTGCGCCTGGGCGAAGAGCGCTTGGCCTTGGTCGATCATCTGCGCCCGGGTGCCTTGATGCGCGACCACGACCGCGCCGGGGAAAGCCGCGTTGCCCCAAGCGTGATCCGCGTGATGATGGGTATTGACCACATAACGCACGGGCAGATCCGGGAAATTCGACGCGAGAAAACGCCGCATCGCGAGGGTCTCTTGGGGTAGCGCCAAGGTGTCGATAATCAGGATCCCCGTAGGCCCGACCACCGCGCCGGCATTTACTTGCGCGTACGTGTCGCTTTGAAAGAGATAGACCGCATCCGAAAGGCGTTCCCGCAACATAAGCACCCCTTGCCCATGCGCCAAAAATGGACCGCGATAAAACGGTCTACTTTACCATAGCATGAAAGCCGCAGCGCGTCAAGAAGTTGGTCATAACATACCGCGCGGCCATCACCATCGCATCGGGTCTCGGGCTTGGGGCTACAAACCAGGGTTCAGGACAAGCGCATTCGACGCGGCGACGAACCCGGCGGAACGAAAAGGCGGCGATACAAGGCGCACGAGCGCAAGAGGTCCTCATGGCGCCCTTGGGCGACCAAATACCCTTTATCCAGCACCAAAATCCAATCGGCCCACCGAATTTGGGAGAGCCGGTGCGTAATGAGAAACGTGGTCCGCCCGCGGGCCACGGAAAAAATGGCCCGCTGGATGCGATCCTCGGTCTCGCTATCGATCGCGCTGGTCGCGTCATCCAAAATCAAAATACGCGGATCGACCAAAAAAGCCCGGGCCAACGCGATGCGTTGGCGCTGTCCCCCCGATAACGTCAACCCGCGCTCGCCCACCACCGTGTCGTAGCCTTCGGGGAAACGCAGAATCGTGTCGTGGATTTGCGCCAACTGGGCAGCCCGTTGAATGTCCTCCATCGAGGCATCGGGCCGTCCAAAGGCGATGTTCTCGGCCACGGTTTTGGAAAAGAGGAACAAGTCTTGCTCAATCATCGCAATTTGCGAGCGCAGCGCGTCCAAATTCCAGTCGCGCACATCCACATCGTCGACGAACACGCCCCCCTTGTCAACATCGTAAATCCGGGGGATAAGCTTGACGAGAGTGCTTTTGCCCGAACCCATGGGCCCAACGATGGCCACCCGCATGCCGGGCTGAACCTCAAAAGAAATGTCGTGCAACACCGGACGGTCAGGCTCGTAGCCAAAGGTGACTTGATCGAACCGAACAGCCCCGCGCATCACCGCCCGGTAGCCGCCCAAATTCTGGTCCAGGTGCGAACGCTGATTAAGGTATTGCAACAGGCGCTCCGCGCTGGCCAAACCGAGCGCAACTTGTGAATACGCGAACTGCGACACAAAAGCCGGAAAGCGGAACAGCTGTAGCAGACCGACGTACCCGACCACATCCCCCAAGGTCAGTACCCCTTGAAGGAAGAGATAGAGCGCGTGCCCGGTGCCCAATCCCATGGCCACAGAATAAAGGAACAAAGGCCAAAACCGGGCCTCAACAGCCGCGCGCTGGACCACCAGATCCCGATAGCGGCGCACCTGGCCTCGCAAGCGGGTCGCCTCGCGGTCCTCCAGGGCCAGCGCCTTGACCGTCTCGATACCGTCCAGCACCTCGTTCAGCCGGCTGCTCAGTCGGCCAAAGGCCTCGCGCACCCCCATACTCAACGGGAGCAGTTGACGCAGCAAAAGGGCCAAGACCACGCCGAAAGTGCTGACGAACAAAACCGGCGTAAGCAACAACGCCGGGTGATACCGGCCGGCATAAAGCAAAGGTGCCAAGAGGAACGCGCCCGAACCGATCACCAGCGAAAGCCCGGGGCTGAACATCAAATTGATTTCGCGAATATCCGATGTGGCCCGGGCCATGACCTCGCCCACGGAGA
The DNA here is from genome assembly GCA_013153335.1 of Chloroflexota bacterium. Lineage (GTDB taxonomy): Bacteria > Chloroflexota > Anaerolineae > Anaerolineales > DRMV01 > JAADEN01. The sequence continues at coordinate 5,497 of JAADEP010000168.1, read as the reverse complement.
CCTTGTCGTGAAAAGCCATGCTCTTGCCCAAGAGCGCGGCGTAGAACTCATCCCGGACATCGCGCTCAATGCGTTGCGCCAAGGTCTCCGCGCTGAGGTTGCGCAAGGCCATGAACAAGCTGCGCAAGGCATACGTGCCGGCCAAGAGCAACGCGCCTTTGACCAACACAGACAGCGCGGTCTCGGCATCGGGCAGCGCGGCCAAAAACTGATCGAACGTACGACCGATGACGCGCGGAATAAAACCCAGGCCCGCGGCGTTCCCCAGCGCGCCGATGAGCATGAGCAACATGAGCCACGCGTGTCGACGGGTGTGCGAAAAAAGCCAACGGGCCGGGCTGCGACGATCGGTACGATATTCGCGAGGGGGCGTGAATTCCGTAGGCGATGAAATCGGCATAGGCTATCCGTCGCTCTCGCTCGACGTTTGCTACTCCACGGTCACGGATTTGGCCAAATTGCGCGGCTGATCCACGTCCAGGCCGCGCTCGGTCGCGATATGATACGCGAAGAGTTGCAGCGGGATGACCGAGGTCACCGGGCTTAGGAGCCAGGGCGTCTCGGGCACCCACAGCACCGCGTCGGCCAACGACGCGGCGCGGTCGTCGCCATCCGTAGCAACGGCCAACGTAGGCGCGCCCCGGGCGCGCGATTGCTCGACCTGGCTGATCATCTTCTCATACCACGGATCCCGCGGGGCCAAGGCCAAAACCGGGAAGTTCTCGTCCAGCAGCGCGATGGGCCCGTGCTTCATCTCGCCAGCCGGATACCCTTCCGCATGGACATACGCGATCTCTTTGAGCTTGAGCGCGCCCTCATAAGCCGTGGGCATATTGATCCCCCGGCCCAGGTAAAACATGTTTTGGGCGCGCACAAAACGCCGCGCGATGGCAGCATATTGGTCCTCGCGCTGCAACGTCTCACCCACCAAATCGGGCAACGTGAGTAAGTCTTGAATGAGCTGCCGACGCTGGGCCTCTGACAGGGTGCCGCGCAACTCCGCGAGATAGAGCGCCAGCATGTACAGGTCGGCCAGAGTAGCGGTGTAGGCTTTGGTGGAAGCGACGCTAATCTCCGGGCCGACTTGCATCGAGATATACCCATCGGCCATGCGCATGGCCTGCGAGCCGATGACATTGACAATGGCCCACAGCGTCGCGCCTTTGCGACGCCCTTCTTCCATAGCGGCCAGGGTATCCGCAGTCTCCCCCGATTGGCTGATGGCCAACACCACCGCGCCTTCGGGCACAATGGGGTCCATGTAACGGAACTCGGACGCGATGACCACCTCAGTGGGGATGCGGGCCAAACGCTCGAAATAAAACTTGCCCACCAAGCCCGAATGGTACGCAGTCCCGCACGCGGTGATAAAGATTTTGGGAATGCGCCGCGCGAACTCGGGCGTGGCTTCTAAATGCAAAAAACGCACCCGTGCCGCGCTGGGTTCAATCCGGCCCGCGATGGTGTCGGTCAGGCCCCGGACCTGCTCGTGGATCTCCTTGAGCATAAAATGCCGATATTCGCCCTTCTCGGCAGCGACAGGGTCCCAGGGCACGGTGGTGATCTCATAGGGAATGGGCTCGCCATCCAGGCTTAACACCTGCGCGCCCTCACGGGTCACCACGGCCATTTGCCCGGGTTCGAGAAAGGCCACCTGCCGCGTATGTTCCAAAATCGCGGGCAAGTCCGAGGCGACAAACATCTCATCCTGCCCGAAACCCAGCGTAATGCCCCCCGCATTGCCCAGGCGAGCGGTCACCAATTTATCCGGCTCCGTGGCAGCGAGCACGACAATAGCGTTCGACCCGCGGAGGTGTTTCAAAGCTCGCCGGGTCGCCTCCACAATGCCCATGCCATGGCCTTCCAAATAGCGCTCAATCAGGTGCACAATGACCTCGGTGTCGGTATCGGAGCGGAACGTAAACCCCTCGGCCTGCAGCTCGTCCTTGAGCGCGAGGAAGTTCTCGACAATGCCGTTGTGGACCACGACGACCTGGCCGTTCTGGCTCAGGTGCGGATGCGCGTTGCGCACACTGGGTTCCCCGTGGGTAGCCCAGCGGGTATGGCCGATGCCAATATGGCCGTGGACGGGCTCGCGCGCGACCTGGTCGATCAGGCCCTGCAATTTGCCCACCGCCCGGCGGATTTGGATGCGCTGGCCATCGAACACCGCAATGCCGGCCGAATCGTACCCGCGGTACTCCAGGCGGCGCAGCCCATTAAGCAAGATCGGCGCGGCATCACGGGATCCTACGTAACCGACAATGCCGCACATGGTAAGTCCCTCCCTGCCTGCAGCCGCGCGACTATCGGCGGCGGCTGGTCATGCCCAGCACGAGCAGCACATAGTACAACAACTGGCTGAGCGCGACCGCGAACGCGGCCACGTAGGTCAGTGCCGCCGCGGTGAGCACCTTGCTCACGCCTTGCTTTTCGGTTTCGGAGCGCAAAATCCCCGTCTGCTCCAACAGACGTTTGGCGCGGGCGCTCGCGTCGAACTCCACCGGCAAGGTGACCAGCGCGAAGGCCGCACCGCCCGCGAAGAAAAGCACACCCAGCCAGGCCAAGCTCGTGAGCCGGAAGAACAAACCGGCCATGAGAAAGATCCAGCCCAGGTAGGAACCAAAGTTCACCACGGGCACCATGGCCGAACGCAGCACCAAAGGCCGATATTGGGACGCGTCTTGCAGCGCGTGGCCGAATTCGTGCGCGGCCACAGCCGCGGCCGCGACGCTACGGCCAAAGTAGTTCTTCCGTGACAGGCGCAACGTCTTCGAACGCGGGTCGTAATGATCCGTCAACAAGCCTTCCACCGGCTCGATTCGGATCATCAGCCCGGCCTGCCGGGCCAGGTATTCGACCACCTCCGCGCCGGTCATGCCGACCCGCAGCGGCACGCGGCTCCAGCGATTGTACGTGCTGGAGACGTACCACTGCGCCAACATCATGAGCAGAAACGCAGGACCCATGCAGAGTAGATAGGTCGAGTTGTAGAACATTGGACCTCCTCCGGCGCCTCCTTTGGGAATGCCAGAAAACTATTTGCCTTCCAGCAGCTCAACCGCCTTGGCCAATTGCGGGTCCTTGGCCGGGTCAGGCTTATATTCGTACCAATCCAACTCGGTCTCGTCCAGGGGGACAGGATAGTCCGGCTCCAGGCCCTTCTTGTGGATGAGGTGCTTCTTGGGCGTCAGCCAATACGCGACCGTAATCCGAGCCATCCCGCCGTCGCTCAGGGGGAAGAGCCGTTGGACCGAGCCCTTGCCAAAGGTATGCTCCCCGACCAAGACCGCGCGGCCGTGATCACGCAACGCGCCGCTCACGACCTCTGAGGCCGAAGCCGTGCCCTCGTTGACCAGCACGACCATGGGCAAGTCCTCGACCATGGGCGGCCGCACCGTGTACCAGGTATTGAGCGAGCCATCGCCGAACTTCTCGTACAGCACCACCGAATCTTCGGGCAAGAAGAACGAAGCGATCTCCACAGCCGTATCCAGATATCCGCCGCCGTTGTTGCGCAAATCCAAAATCAGGGCTTTGGGATTTTGAGCGAGCAGCTCTTCCAGCGCCTTTTCCATTTCGTCCGCAGAGTGTTCGCCGAAGATGGTCAAGCGGACGTACGCCATGCCGTTGTCCATCATCGCGTATTCAACGCTGCGGATCTTGATCCGCTCGCGGGTGATGGTCACCTCGAACGTCTGGGGTTCGCCCCCGTCCTTGGGTTCGCGCAGAATGGTCAGGCGGACCTTGGTACCTGCAGGCCCCAGAACCCGCAAACGCACCAGCTCGGGGTCTACTCCGGTAACATCCTCGCCGTCCACCGCGATGATCTTATCGCCCGGCAGCAACCCAGCCCGCGCGGCCGGCGACCCGGGGATGGGGGCGATGATGGTGAGGTAATCACCGCTCACATCGACCCACGCGCCAATGCCCTCGTACTCCCCGCTCAACAAGCGGTCAAAGTCTTCGTATTCTTGCGGATCCAGATAACCCGTGTATGGGTCGCCCGTGGCCTTGAGCATGCCCCGGATCGCGCCCCGCATCAGCGTGACGTCATCCAAGGGCTGATCGACATAATACTCGTGGACCAAATCCCAAGCCTCCCAGAAAGGCTTGAAGAGCTCTTCCAACGTCTGGGGGGGTTGGGTCGCGGTCGCGGGTGCCTGGTCCTCTGCCTCGCTCGGGGTCTGCTCCGCCGAGGCTGTTGCGGTGGGCAAAGAAAGGGTAGCCTTGGGTTGGGGCACCGGGGCCGCGGACGAAGTCCGAAGGAACGAGGTTTTGTTGAGGCCGTAGCCGGTCAACAACCCGGCCGAAAACGCACCCAAGAGCAAAATCAGCCCGACCAACGAAAAGGCCACGATCCAGAACACCTTCGCGGCCTTATCGCTGGACGACGGGGGAGGAGAAGCGGAGGGCGCGGGATAGGATGAAGTCGAGGGCCTGTCATTTTTCGGGTACATGATCGTCATCCCCCTGCGAAGCTTGGAGTTGGGCCACCTGCTGGCGGAGCGCCTGGATAAGCGCGTCCTCTTCGGCCCAAGGGTTGCGCACGCGCCGCGTGGCGCGCTGCAATAGACGGAAATAAGAGCCCCAAAACCGAACCTGCTCGCGCAGGAACCAGGGCAAGAAAATCAAAAAAAGCACCAAACCGACGAGCAAGAGCGTCTTCATACCCCACTTGACCCAAAGCGTATGACCCCCGCTTATGGCCGAGGGCCGGCGACTACGCCATTGATGATACCGTAACTGCGCCCGGGCCACAAGAGCGAAGGCCCGCGGGTGCAGGCAAATGTTGTGGAAGCCGCGGGCGACGGAACCCACGCGTTTGGTTCGCGGGCGGCTGAACCCGCCCGCTATCCTCGCCGTTTGCCAGGCGTTCCCGCGCGTTGGGCCGGATAATCCGCGCGCAATGTTATCCTAGCCGCGGGCTTCCAGCCCTCGACGCCTGCGGCACGCGAGTGCGGCCATGGCCCACCCCGCGGAATTCGCGGGCGGCGAAACCCGCCCGCTAGAAATTCACCGCCGCACGCCCCCGCGCGTTAGGCTGGGTAATCGGCGCGTAATTTTATACTAGCGGCATGCGAACGCGCCCATGATCCCACGCCACGGGCGGCGGAACCCGTGCTTGGTTCGCGGGCGGCTGAACCCGCCCGCTAGAAATTTACTGCCGCACGCCCCGCGCTGGGCCGAACCATTCGCGCGCAATCTCGCTTCCGCCACGGGCCTTCCAACCCGCGGTGGCGCCCGACCCAACGGACAGCCCAAGTCTCCGCCGTATTCGGCGAGGCGACACACCGGCGGTGCTCGAGGCTCGCTGCCCCCTGGCTCAACGGCGACAGCCCCCTTCGCCTTCCTTGCCACTTATCATTTCGACAACCCTTGCGTGCACCCTAGGGCGTGTCCCCGGACCATTGGTAAAGGTACCAAACAAAGCGCCGCACATCGGGCACGACTCGCGGCTGCCATCCATAGCGCTGTTGAAACGCGCGCGCGAGTT
>JAADEP010000140.1 GCA_013153335.1 Chloroflexota bacterium | reverse complement strand
TCGCGGCGGTGAACAAGCTTAGTTTGTCAGGGTCGGGCAAGGACCGTTTCGCGTGCATCGTGTTGGGCTTTCCTACCACCTCACCCTCGGGACTCAAGCCATGCCCAAGCCCGCGTGTTGGTTACTCCATTATACCAGGCGCTCGCTGGCTGCAAGGGCGCCCCTGGCCCCACAAGAGGGTAGCCACGCGGTGGGGCCTGCTTCGACGCTCATGTCTTGACCGGATGGCGACCTGGCCGGGGGCGTGCCTTCGCCGCGCGCTCGCTTCTGCGCCCAGCGCGTGCAAATGAACCACCGCGCGAGTCGGAGCGTGGTATAATGAAAGTATCCCGGGAGGATGGAGGGTAGAACGCGCGTGGAGGAGGCCCCTATCCGCACGATAGCATCGAGGTTGGCGTAGGTCGGCTTTTTCGCAAAGGCCGTCAAGGAGGCGAGCATGAGTTTCGGCAGCTTTGGAGCCTTTGAGTGGCTCGTCATCTTGATTATCGTGCTACTTTTGTTCGGCGTTGGCCGCATCAGCAAAGTGATGGGGGAGTTAGGACGCGGTCTGCGCGCCTTCAAGGAGGGGCTACAAGGCGAGTTGGACGCCCAAGGGCAAGAGGAGGAGCACGCGGCGTCCTCATCGTCAGAGCGGCCCCAGGAGCCGATGTCGTAATATGGCCTTGGCTGAGGATGCGCCGACGCGGATTCGGCTGTTCGCGCCTTGTTTGGCGTCGACCTTTCGGCCGACGGTGGTTGAAGCTGCGCGGCGGGTGCTCGAGCATCTTGGGCTCGACGTGGCCCTGGTCCAGGGCGTGACCTGCTGCGGCCAGCCCGCGTTTAACGCAGGCTTGTGGGACGAGGCTCGCCGCCTGGCCCAAAAGACCATCGCGGCCTTGGAGGCGCAGCCCGGGCCGGTGGTGGTCCCGGCCGGGTCGTGCGCGGCCATGATGCGCAAGCACTACCTGACCTTGTTCGCGGACGACCCCGCGTGGCTTTCGCGGGCCCAGGCACTGAGTGAGCGCGTGTTCGAGTTTTCCGAGTTCTTGGTACGGGTGTTGGGCCAAACCCGCTTGCCTCAAGCCGTATGGCCGGGCCGGGTGACCTACCACGCGTCGTGTCATTTGCGTCGCGAGTTGGGCGTTGATGCGGAACCTAAGGCGTTGTTGGATGGGGTTGAGGCCGTGCAGCGCGTGCCTTTGCCCGAGGAGGATGTTTGTTGCGGTTTTGGTGGCGTTTTTTCGTCGCAACATCCCGACATCGCCATGGCCATAGGGGAGCACAAGGTGCACGCTTTGGTCCAAACCCGGGCCCATATCGCCGTCACCGCTGACCCAGGATGCCTGCTCCACATCGCAGGCGTCCGTCGTTCCCGGGGGGAGAGGATGGGACCGCCTATCGTGCATCTGGCCGAATTCTTGGACGCGGCCATCCAATATGGCAAACGCCAAACCACCCGCGCGGGCGTCCGGCCCGAGGCCGAGCCGTCCGCAACGAACACGAAACAGAAAACCTAAAACCTTGAGGCGAGGGCTGGCGGTCTTCCCTCGGCTAACCGAAGGGGTCTTGATGGGCAAAGGAGGGGTGTCAGATGACAAGGCAACTCGGGCGTTTAATGACCCTCTTTCATCGTGGACGCATCCCTTTGGACGCGTACGAAGCGTTGCGCGGCTATCCGCGGCTGTTTCTCATTCACCTCAACACCGAGGCCACGTTGTTTTTGCCGGTGTATGGACCGTGGCCCGACGGCGCCCAACGGGATGAAGAGCCTTACCAAGCATGGTGTTTGCATGTCGAACCCCATGAGCAAGATCTGGCCCAGCGCGAGCTGCTCAACCTCGCGTGGAAGCACAACCTGCAAGTGTACGTCGTCAACAACCACGTGTTCGCGCCGCGGCTCCAAGCGCGGCGTTTTGAATCGGTCCTTCGTCAAGCTGGATGGCGGATCCGCGAGACCTTGGATGAGCATGGAAATTGCTCGGCTGTCTGAGCCGAGATAAGGCTGTTGCTTGTTGATGATATGACCACGCCCGCCTCCCCCGCCGCGCCCCGTTTCGCTGCTGTCGCGGTCTTGTTCCCCCAGGTCGCCGGGGTTTATCACTACCACATCCCCCCTGACCTGGGGGATGTGCGCGTAGGGCAGCTGGTGCAGGTGCCTTTTGGCCCGCAAGACCGACCCATGCAAGGCGTGGTGCTGGAGCTGCTCGATCAAGCCGACGTCGAGACCACCAAGCCCATCCACGCGATCGTAGACCCTGAAGCGGTGTTGACGCCCGCCCAAATTGCCCTGGCCCGCCGCTTGGCCCAGGAAACGTTGTGTAGCCTGGCCGAGGCCTTGGCCCCCATGTTGCCCCCTGGGGTGGTTCAGTTGAGCGATACGGAGTATCGCCTCACGCCGCAAGGACAGGCCGCGCTGGCCGAGCAGGACCTCGCACCCGTTGCGCGACGGCTGTACACGTGGCTGGCGCGCGGCCCTCGGCGCGGCCGCGCGTTGCAGCGCGCACTGCCGGCCGGCTTGGCGTGGGAGCCCGTGCTTCAAGCGTGGCGGCGGAAGGGGTGGGTGCAGGCCAGGCCGGTTTTGCCCTCCCCGCGTGCGCGGCCGGCCCACGCGCGGTTTGTGCGCCTGGCGGTCTCGGACGAGGTCGCGCGCGCGTGGCTTGACCGGCCCGAGCTGGGGCGCAAGGCCGAGGTGCGGGCGCGCCGGGCCCGCGTGTTGACCACGTTGCTTGACGAAGCCGGGCCGGTGTCGTGGGCCTGGCTCGAGGCCGCGACCGGCGCGCGGCCCCAAGACTTAACCGCGCTGGCCCGCCATGGGCTGGTAGCGGTTTTGCGGCGCCATCGCTGGCGTGACCCTTTGGTAGGCCGGGTGAATGAGCCGGCCGAGCCCGAAGCGCCGCCGCGTTTGACGCGCGACCAGGCCCGGGCGTGGGAGGCCATCCAAGACGCGTGGCAGGCGGTGCAACAAGGCGCGTCCGTGCCGCCCTTGTTGCTCCATGGCGTGACCGGCTCGGGGAAGACCGAGCTATATTTGCGCGCGGTAGGCCTGGCCCTGGCTCAAGGCCGGCAGGCGCTGGTTTTGGTGCCCGAGATTTCGCTGACGCCCCAAATGGTGCAGCGCTTTGTGCGTCGGTATCCGGGCCAGGTAGGCCTGCTGCATTCGCGGCTGAGCTTGGGGCAGCGTTATGACACATGGCGCCGCGCGCGGCGGGGCGAGATTCGGGTGTTGATTGGCCCTCGCAGCGCGCTCTATGCCGCGTTGCCCGATCTGGGCCTTATTGTGGTAGACGAGTGCCACAGCGAGACGTACTATCCCCAAGAGCAGCCGCCCTTTGTGCACGCGCGCGAGGCCGCGCGTTGGTATGGCGAGTTGACGGGCAGCTTGGTGCTTTGGGGGAGCGCGACGCCCGAGGTGCAAACCATGTACCGGGCGCGGGTTGAAGGCTGGCCGGTGTTGCGGCTCCCTCGCCGGGTTCGCGTAGCCCTTCAAGTGGAGGAACACGCGGCGAAGGACGGGACGCAAGCCTTGGAGGCGCCCGAAGCTGTGCGCGGCGAGACTGCGTATAGCCAGCCCGCGCAGGCGCAACGGGATGCTACCTCCGCGGAGCAAACGAAGCCAGGGACGGGCGCAAGACCCGCGCCCGCTCATCCGCACATCGTGCTGCGCTTTCGTGTAGCCTCTCCGGCAACGCCTGCCGAACCTTCCGCTTCAGAAGCCCTCGCGGTCACGCCGCTGCCTGGGGTCGCTTGGCCGCGCGCGTCCACCTGGGCTGGGGAAGGCCTGCCTTCGGTGCAGGTGGTCGATATGCGCGCGGAGCTGCGGCTGGGCGAGACGTCGATCTTTAGCCGGGCTTTGCGGGCCGCGCTGGCCGAGACCCTCGCCCGCGGCGAGCAGGCCATCCTCTTCCTCAACCGCCGCGGCTACGCGGGCCACGTGTTTTGCCGCACTTGTGGTTTCATCCTCCGGTGCCCTCGGTGTCATGTGCCGCTGACGTATCATCAGCGCGAGGGCGTGTTGCGTTGCCACCATTGCGGCTATCAGCGGCGCATGCCCCGCCGCTGCCCTCGCTGTGGCAGCTCGCGCATCGCAGCCTTCGGCACCGGCACCGAACGGGTCGAGGCTGAGGTGCGCCGCTGGTTCCCCCACGCGCGCACGCTGCGCTGGGACGCGGACACGGCCCGCACCCGCGACGCGGCCGAGCTGCTGCTGCAGCGTTTCGCCCACGGTCAGGCTGATGTGCTCATCGGCACCCAAATGATCGCGAAAGGACTCGACTTGCCGCGCGTAACCTTGGTAGGTGTGGTGCTGGCCGATGTGGGCCTGGGCCTGCCCGATTACCGCGCATCCGAGCGGGTGTTTCAGACGTTGGTCCAGGTTGCTGGCCGAGCTGGCCGGGCCGACCGGCCGGGTCGAGTGGTGTTCCAGACCTACCTGCCCGAGCACCCCGCGATTCGGGCCGCGGCCGCGCAAGATTACGAAGCCTTTTGGCGCGCGGAGCTCGAAGCTCGCCGCGCGCTGGGCTATCCGCCTTGGTCGCGTTTGGTGCGCTTGCTCTACCGCCATCCCGACCCCGAGCACGCGGCCCGAGAGGCTCAACGCATGGCCCGCCAGATCGCGGCCTGGCGCAAGGAAGCTCGCGCGTGGTCCACGGACATCATCGGTCCCGCGCCCGCGTTTTTCGCGCGCTTGCGAGGCTATGCCCGTTGGCACATCCTCTTGCGCGGGCCGGACCCGGTGCGTTGGTTGCGCGGCCGATCCTTCCCGCCGGGGTGGCGGGTGTATGTGGACCCCGTAAGTTTGTTATAACTAAGGACGAGGGCGTGCCGAATCCTGCTTGGCCTGTTCCAGGCGGGCTGGACGCGCGCGGCGTTACGTTGGATGGGCAAGATGTGATGTATCGAAGAAAAAGAGGTGCTTATGCACGGGGAGCCGGTCCTTTCCCATTATGAAGCCAAGGCGTTGCTCGAAGCGCGGCAACGGGGCCGCACGTCCGCGACCACGAGCCCGGACCTAAACCGCACTCAGGTCTCGGTGCAGTTGCGCGCGGATGGGGTGCATTGGCCTACGGGCCAGGTTACGCCTTGGGCGCACCTCGAGGCTGTCGCGGAGCATCCCAACGCAGTATTTCAAATGACCGAGCAGGGCCCTGAGCCCATTCGGGCCTATTCGCCGCTAACCGAACGGCTGGTGGCTTTGTACCCCACGGGCCGCGCGCCGACGGTGTTGCTCTCGGGCATTCCGATGCACCGGGTGCAGAATACGGATCCCTGGCGGGATACGCAAGCCAAGGTGCGCGCGTTGCGCCCTCGGGGCCGGGTCTTGGATACGTGCATGGGCCTGGGCTATTCCGCGCTCCAGTCGGCCGCGACCGCGGACGAGGTGCTCACGGTGGAGATCGACCCCGCGGTGCTTGACGTGGCCCGGCGTAACCCCTGGTCACAGCCCGTGTTTCAACATCCACGGGTACGTATTGTGCAAGCGGATATCGCGTCGCTGTTGCCTACGTTGCCTTCGGGTTACTTTTCCGCGATTTTGCACGATCCGCCCCAGTTCGCGCTCGCGGGCGAGCTGTATGGGCACGAGTTTTATGAGCAGCTATTTCGGGTGCTCAAACCCGGCGGGCGCCTGTTCCACTACGTGGGAAGCCCGTCCACCCGCATGGGGCGCAATATGACCCGCGGGGTGGTGCGGCGCTTGCAAGAGGTGGGCTTCGAACGCGTGCGCCCGGTTCCCCAAGGCTTTGGGGTTTTGGCTCGACGTCCCCGCTAGGTGGGGCCGCGTTGTTGGGAGGGGTTATGCTTCGGCGTGCTTGGCTTCAAAGCTGGTGGCTGCGTGGGTTGCTGTTCAGCGCGCTCATCGCGGCGCTGTTGGCGATCCTGGACCCTTGGTTTACCCCCTCCCTGCCCACGACACCGCCTCCGCCCGGGGTTCTGACCGCTACGCCCAGTCCGATGCCCTCGGCGACGCCGGCACCGACGTCAACCCCAACACCCACCGCGACGCCCACGCCCGTGGCCCTGCCCGAGTATTCGCTGGAGGTGTCGTACAACATCCTCACGCAAGAGCTGGATATCTTGCAGGACGTGGTTTATACCAACACCACGGGCTGGCCCCAGGAAGAGCTCGTGTTTGTCGCGGAGCCGAATTGGTACCCCGGCGCTTTTCAGCTGGACGGGGTGTGGCTCCCGCAAGGCGAGGATGCCGCGTGGCGCGCGTGGCCTGAGGTCCGGCTGCGGGAAAACGAACTCGTGGTGCGCTTGCCCACCCCGTTGCCGCCGAACCAGGTCCAACGCTTGCGTTTTCGTTACACGGTTCGGGTGCCTATGTTACAACCCGGGGTTTGGGACCGCCGCGCGGCCCGGCTCTGGGGCTATACGGCTCGGCAGGTCATCTTGGCGGACTGGTACCTTTACGTAGCGGCCTACCGCCCTGGACAAGGATGGCTGGTGCACCGACCGTGGTATTTTGGCGAGCATCAGGTCTATCCCCAAGCTGATGTGCGGGTGCAGATGGATATCTTCAACCCGCCGCCGGATTTGACCGTGGTCTCAAACGCGGACGAGGTGCCTTGCGAGCTACCCAAGCCTGAACGCACGTGTTATGCCATGCCCGCGACGCGGGGCGTGGTTTTCTTCCTCAGTCCCTATTTTGTGCGCTTAGATCGACGTTGGAACGAGGTTCGGCTGGAAGGCTACTTCTTCCCGCTGGAGAGCGGATATGGCGAGGATGTGCTCAACGCCGCGGTCGAGGCGTTGGATACGTTCCAACAGCATTTCGGCCCTTACCATCGGGAACGGTTGGTGATTGTCCAGGGTGACTTGCCGGATGGGATGGAGTATGACGGCGCGGCGTTGCTGAGCTATGATTTCTTCGACTATTACAATCGCAAGCCTCTGTCGATGCTCATCGCGATTACCGCGCACGAGGTTTCGCACCAATGGTGGTTCGCCCAGGTCGGCAATGACCAGGCGTTGCACCCCTGGATGGACGAGGCGATCGCGACGTATTCCGAGTATCTATTCTACGAGAACAAGCATCCTGAAGGCGTCGATTGGTGGTGGACGTACCGGGTGGATTACTACGAACCGGGGGATGTCCTGGACCATTCGCTGTATGAATATCGGCATTGGTTGGCATATCGGAACACGATATACTTACAGGGAGCGCATTTCTGGCATGACCTGCGTCAGGCGTTGGGCGACGAGGCGTTCTTCGCGTTTTTGCAAGGGTATCGAGCGCAATATCAGCATCGCATTGCGACGCCTTCGGATTGGGCGCAGGTGTTGAGCCAATACGCCGCGCCCAAGGTTTGGGAGCCGGTGCTCGAGCAGTATTTCCGGCTTCCGCCCCGGCCTCCGGAACACGGGGTTTGGCTTCCCCTCTGGCCGGCCTCACCTTAGCGCGCGGGGTCCGGTCGGCGCAGGGCGGGCCTGTTCGCGGCCTTCGTTGTCCGGGGTTCACCACATCAGGGGGATGGTACGATGCGAGCTTGGTTTGGCTCTTACCTCACCGAGTCGGAAGCCCAGGCGGCCCGGCGGCAACTGCCCCGTTTGTTGTTCGAGGGGCTTTTGCTCGGCGGTACCGGGCTGGGCGTGTTCGCGTTGATCTTCGAGATCGCGGCCGATGCCTTTAGCGTGGCTGCGTATCAGACGCTGTTGGCCATCCATGGCGCGCACGGCTATCATCTCATCGCGATCGCGGCCTTTGTGGTGCTCTCGGTGATGTTGTATTTTGGCATTGTGCCCGCGTACCAGGCCGGAAGTTATCTGCGTCCCAACGCCGGTGGCAGCGGGCCGTTGGTCGAGTCCATCGCGCCGCCGCGGCTGCGGTGGCTGTCGTGGGTGGGCACCAGCCTGTTCTTCCTCGACGCGATCCTCACGATTATCATCAGCGCAATCTCCGCGGCCGATGTGTTGATGCTGGTGCTGCCCGAATTGGCCGCGTATCGCATCCTGTTGGCCGAGGCCTTCGCGCTGTTTATCATGGCGGTTTTGGTGTTGATGGGCCCGCGGCGTGCGGTGCCGTTGTTCCTCATCGGCGGCGGCGCGTTCACGATTTTCACCTTGTTTGCCTTGGGATTGACCGCGTTCGCGGCCGGCCTGCACCCGGAATGGGCGTTTCTGACCGACGGCATTATCCGCCGTTTGCGCACCGCGCGGGTCGTTGAGCACGTGGTTCAGGCTTCAGGCCCGATCGCCGCGTTGGGGCTGAGTACTATCGCGTTCCTTTTCTTCCGCTCCATGTCGAGCGCGATGTTGGGGTTCTCGGGGTATGAGGTCATCCCCGCGAGCGGCAAGCACGCGGCCCGCCCCAAATGGGTGGTGATCCGCACCGCGCTCACCTTGGCCGCGCTCTTTTTGATCGGCACGGGCATGATGCAGCTCTGGGCGGCCAAACGCTGGGATATCCCCGCGACCGAGGGCTATAGTACGCTGCTCATTGAGTATGAGATTGTAGCGGTGCAATGGCTGGGCCGTGGGGTGAATCCCGAGGCGATTCAGGTGACACCGGTCGACGTGGAGACCGCGGAACGCTTGTATGAGGAAGAGTATCTGGCTGCCGCGCTGTTGCCTTATGAAGGCGTGACGCCCGAACGCATGGATAAGGAAACCTTCGTCCGGGAGACGGCGTATAACCTGGCTATGGCCCGGGCAATCAACGAGGCGCTGCGCGGCACTTGGGGCGCGGCCTTTTTGATGGTCGCGGGCTTGCTTCTGGCCATCATCCTGCTCCTGGCCCAAGGGGGTGGGTACGTCGGCGGTGCCGCGGTGGCCGCCAACGCGGCGCGCTTGGGCCGGCTGCCCGCGGTGTTTTTGGATGACCGGGTGGGTATCGCGACCATCTGGGCTGTGGCCGCGGTGCTCATCCCCATTATTCGCCAAGTAACGGTGGTTGAGGCCTACTACGCGTTCGGGTTTGTGAGCGCGTTCGTCATCAGCAGCACGGCGGTCTATTTTGTGCGCGAAGACGTGCTGCGCGAGAAAGGCCTGGACCCCAAGGGACCTCGCGCCCGCGCGCTGCGCTTTGCCGGGCTGCGCGGCATGATCGCAAGCTACACCATGTTGGCCATTTTGGTGACCATGAAGTACCACGCGTTGCCCGCGATCCTTATCGCAGGCGGCGCGCTCATCGCGTGGCAATGGTACACGGCCAACGGGGGTTGGCGCCGCCAAGACGCTCGCGCGCTCTTGGAGCGGGTGCTCCAGGCCCAGGGGACGCTCGAGCCAACGTGCGGCTTGGAGCGCGCGCTGGAGGACGCGCGGCAGCGCGGGGTTGCGTACGCGCTGGAGGATTTGATCGACTCGGGCCGGCTGCTCAAGTTCAATGTGGAAAACGATCGGTTCCGCCGGTTGATCGCGTATTTATGGCGGGTAAACCCGCGCTATTTCCGCTTCCAAATTTGGCCCAAAGGCGCGAAGCCGAGCGGTTGGGCCCACGAGGAAGAAGAGCACACCGAAGAGCCCAGCCTGCTGCTCCAAGAAGCCTACGAGCGGGCCTATGCTCGCCAAGAAGAGATTCTCCAGTCTATTGAGCGCTACTCCCACGCCGGGATTTTCGCGTTCATCCAGAACTACTACTTCAGCTGGCTGGCGCCGGAACGCGGGCGTACGGCCGCGATCGTACAACAGGCCATGCTCAAGATTCTGTTCCCGGCCACGCCCTTTGAGCAGATCTGGCAAGAATTCCGCGGATATCGGCACCAACCGCTGCCCGAGCCGATTTGGCAGTTTGGCCGACAGCGTTACCGCTGGGCCAAAGACCAGTGGCCCAACTTGAGCGAT
This sequence comes from Chloroflexota bacterium, assembly GCA_013153335.1. GTDB lineage: Bacteria > Chloroflexota > Anaerolineae > Anaerolineales > DRMV01 > JAADEN01. Next base: position 62 of record JAADEP010000140.1, on the reverse strand, counting down.
CGCATCACGACCGTCTGGACCTTGCAAGATTTCGGCCAGCTGCCTCAGGATCTGGTCTTGGA
>JAADEP010000044.1 GCA_013153335.1 Chloroflexota bacterium | reverse complement strand
GTGGGCTCGACCCGGCTCATTGATAATCTGCTACTCGGGGTGGAAGGCGGGGTATACCCGCGTTACCGTCCCCCCGGGCTCACGCCTTGAGCGCGCGGCCCAATAGCCCGGTGTGGCGACTCAACCTCGGTCTTGGAAAGCTTGCGTTCGTCCGGCTCGGGCGAACGGGTTTGGGCCGAAAGCCGCGACCTCGCAAGCGCGTTTCCCGCGGGGTGGGGGTCATGGATCGGCGAACTTCGGGCGCGCGTCAACCCACCGTGGGCCCGGGTGCAGGCAAATCTCGTAGAAGCCCATGCCGCGGGCGGCGGAACCCGCGCTTGACCCGCGGGCGGCTGAATCCGCCCGCTAGAAATTCCCCACCCACCGCACGCCCCGCGCTGGGCCGAACCATCCGCGCGCAATTTTATCCTAGCCACGGGCTTCCATCCCGCGGCGGGGCGGCGGAGCGCGGGCGCTCCCATGGGGCCGGATGGTTCGCACGCCACCTTGTCCTAGCCGTGAGCTTTTATCCCGCGGCGGCGCCAAGGGCGGAAGCTGAAGATCGGGAAGGCGGTGCTCAAGGCTCGCTGGGCCTGGCTCAACCGCGGCAGCCCTCTTCGCCTCTCCCTCGTCGCTTGACCGTTTCTACAACCTTTGTGTGCACTCGTGGGCCCAAGGCGACCGTTCCACCGCCCAGATGTGGGGTACAATCTCTCAGGCACGTATCGCGCATCCTGGGTAGGGATGGAAGCGCAGGGCAGGTATGGACACGCGAAAGCGATGGCTCTTGTTCCTCTTGAGCATTGCCGTTGGGCTGGCCTTGGGGCTGTATTATGGCTGGGTCGTGAAACCCGTACAGCGGATCGACACCAGCCCGACTTCACTGCGGCAGGACTATAAAACCGACTTCGTGCTCATGGTGGCCGAAGCGTACACGGCCACGCAAGACCTCGCGTTGGCCCGCCGCTACCTGGCGCTGCTCGGCCCGGATTTGGAAGCCACGGTGCAAGACGCCATCACCTATGCCGCGCAGGTCGGCTATAGCGCCGAGGATCTAAACCGAATGCGCATGCTGCTGCAGGCTTTGCAAGCACCCGCGCCCACCGCCACCGGAGGCCCGCCATGACCTCCACGCGCCGTGGCCGACGCCGGCCCGCGCGCCGCGGGCCCCAGCGGCCTCAACCGCGACGCGGGCACGCGTATCTGCTCACTGGCCTGCTGTTGGGCTTTGGCCTGGGCCTGTTGATCGCGTGGGTGCTCTTCCCCGTGCGCTATGTGGACACCACGCCCGCGCACTTGCGCGCGGACTTCAAAGCCGCGTATCGCACCCTGATCGCCCTGGCCTATTTGGGCAACCCGGACCTCACCCGCGCGCGGGCCCGGTTGGCTTTGTTGCAAGATCCCAACCCCGCGCAACTGTTGGCCGAGCAAGCCCAACGCGGGCTGGCCGAAGGCCGCCTGGTGTATGAGGTCGAAGCCCTAGGCCGCCTGGCCGCGGACCTGCAAGCGGGGCCGATGCTGGCCCCATCCACCCCAAACCCATCTGCCGTAGCCAGCCCAACCCCTACCCTGCCGCCCGGGGCCGAGCTCCCGCCCACGCCGACCATGGTCGCGGTTCTTATCCCCACGGCCACGGCGACGCGGCAACCCACGCCAACGCTGCCGCCCCACATCCCCACGCCCACACCCATGCCCTACTTCCGGCTCTTCCAAAAACAATTGGTATGCGACCCCGAAAACCCCGGCCTGGTACGCATCGAGGTCTATGACGCGCGCTCTGACCCCATCCCTGGTGTGGAGCTGATCGTCACCGGGCCCGAAGGCGACCAGCGGCTTTACACAGGCCTCAAGCCCGAGTTCGGCTTGGGGTACGCGGACTTCATCATGGAACAAGGGCAGACCTATCGGGTGCAAGTGCGCAGCGGGGGTGATGTGGTGCCCGACCTGCGCGCGATCCGCTGTTGGGACGAAGCCTTTCACCCCTTCCCCGGGGGATGGCACATCATTTTTGTGGGTCAGCGATAGCCCCGCGGCGGGGCACCAAGCGGAGATGCTCGCGTGCGACCCGCTGGATCGCGGCGTCGCTCCAAAGCATGGGGTAATACGCGCTGCGGGCCCATAATTGCGCGAGGTCCGCATAATGGGGATGGCCGGGATGCCCCGATTGCCCGGTGGACTGCGCGCTCACCGAACGGTCCCACTGGCTGAGGTCGAGGACCATACGCATGGTTGGGCCGCCCAGCACCTCGTACGTGCCCGCGGTATCCCACACTTGGGCGTGGATGGCCGCGGTATCGCCGGGCATGGGGTAAGGCCCGAGGGCGAAGACCCGATCCAGCCCCAAGGCCGTCATGCGGCCCAAAGAGGGCTCACGCAACGTGAGGGTATGGGCGCGGCCCCAGGCCCATTGGCTCGTGTCGGGTCCCCACGCGCGTTCCAGCTCCAACATTGCTTGGTCCAACGCCAAAGCCAATATCTCGTCCCGGGTCTCGCGCGGCGCGGTGTCCACCCGATCCCACCAAGGGTCGTCAGGCTTGGGGAGTACGCGGCGCAACACTTCCTGCCAGCGATTTCCGCCGTGGATGCGTAAGCGGGGCTCCTCTTCCCACGGGATTTCGTCGAAGGTGAGGTAAAGCACGTGCTTCCACGTGGCTGCGAAGAGCAGCGCGGCCGGGTCGTCCGCGTCCATGCGCCCGTCCCACGCGCGCAATAAGGCTTGGGCCCGCGCGACATGGGCGTTCGACGGTTGGAGCGCAAGCAAATAGGGCCGTAGGATGGGCCACTTGGTACTGGTCGCGTCCAGTTGTAGGGCGATCATGTCCGCGACCGTGAGGGGATGGTCGCGCAAGCGAGCCTGCAGGGCCTGCTCAATGCGCTGGGCCCGGAACCCATAGGCCCAATCCCACGCGACGTAATACGGGTAGTCGAACGGTGTTGCACGATGGTTCGCGGTCACAATATAGCCCTCGGGTGGATTCACCCGATAAGGCAGGTGCTCCCACGGGATGTAGCCGACCCACTCCTGCTCGCGCGTCCAGCCTTGGGCGGGCAAACGCCCGTCGTTGTTTCGCCGCACAGGGATGCGGCCCGGCATCTGGTACGCGATGGTGCCGTGGACGTCTGCGTAGACGATATTTTGTGCGGGTGTGTCAAACCAGCGCGCGGCCGCGCGGAACTCGTCCCAATTTTGAGCCCGGGTGAACCCTAACACCGCTCGCAACGCGGTGGTGGGTTTCAGCGCGGTCCAACGCAGGCTAATGGCATAAGCCTCGGGGATGGGGATGCCGACGCGATCCCGAAAAGACTTCCGCGCCCAAGGCCAACCCTGGTCTTGAAACGTACGGGCCCAATCCGAAATCACCGGGCCGTTGCGGGTCCAGCGCACGGTGAACGTCACGTCGGGCCCGCCCGCGACGGTCAAGGTTTCTTGCCATGTGGTGAACGCGGCCCAACCCGTGGGCGTGCGATAGCGCTTGGGGTCATGCGGGTCTACGGCCTCGATGACCAAATCCATCACGTCGGGGATGAGGTTGCTATAGGCCCAGGCGACCGTGCCGTTGTGGCCCATAACAATGCCCGGCAGCCCCGGGAAGGAAAACCCAGCCATTTGATAGGGGCAGTTCGGTCCCACGGGCCGGCAATGCAAGGTGACCTGATACCACACCGAAGGGATTTCGTAGACCAGGTGCGGGTCCGCGGCCAGGAGGGGCGCGCCGCTCGCGGTGTGCTGGCCCGAGACCACCCACGCGTTCGAACCCCCGCCCGGGAAGAGAGGGCCATAACGTCGGGTGAGGTCGAGCAGCGCGAGCGCGGTGGTCGTCAGAGCTTCGGCAGCGTCCGTGGGCAAGGCATCGGGCGGCGGGGGCAAGGGTACAACTGGCCGCCCGATCGGAAACTCGGGCACGATTACGGGTAGATCCGAGGGGTAAGGTGGATAGAGCTCCGCAACTTGTTCTGGGGTCAGACCGCGCAACAGCAGCGCGCGCTCGATTTCTTGCGCGAGGTTGCTGCCCATGAACCACGCCATGAGCTTGAGCCATAGCAGCGAATCTTGCGGGGTCCAAGGCTCTGGCCGATAGTGGGGATGTACCAGCCCCAAGAGCGCGTAGCCGACGCCCAACGCGCGCGGGTCGCGGCCTTCGATGTACGCGTTGACGCCGGCCGCGTACGCGCGCAACACGTCCTGCTCCTCGGGCGTGAGCTGGGCCCATTCCTGTTGCACCACCCGTTCCCATCCCAACGAGCGAAAGAACCGGTCATCTCGCACGAACGCGGGGCCGAACATCTCCGAGAGCGCGCCGCGGGCGAAATGCCGGCGCACGTCCATTTGCCAAAACCGCTCCTGCGCGTGGACGTACCCCTGCGCGAAGAACAAATCGTGGGTGGTTTGGGCGTAGATGTGGGCCACGCCCCAAGGGTCGCGCCAGATATCCACGGTCGCGTCCAAGCCCCGGACCCACAGCGTGCCTTGGGTTTGGGGGTATGCGCGGGGCGCTTGCCGCCGGGCCCATACTGGCAGCAGCCCGTACACCGCCGCGTACCCTGCGGCCGCCAACAGCACCAGCCAAACCAGGCCACCGCGAACCTTGCGCATCATGGATGCTCGCCTCCGCACTCCCAAACCTGAACCCGCCTTGGGCTCGCGCGGCGCGAGCCCAGGTTGGGTGAGCCCCTATGGCTGGCCAGGGGCCAACGCGCTCAAAGCGCGTCTTCCTCCCAGGGCTCCCAACCCAAGGCCTGATACAAACGCTCGTTGTAGGGGCGAAAATAAGCCCGCAGCCATGGGATAGCTTCGGCCACTTGCGGGTCATCGGGATAGCGGCCCTTGTTGTACACCTTGAGCTTGGGCCGCCAGGGCTCCAAGCCCAAAAAGGCCGCGATGCGGTCCAAGGTAGGCTCGGGTCGGGTGAACAGGTCCTCGCTGCGCAAGACCAAAACTTGCTCGCGCGGCACAAAACGCCACAAGCGTTCCAGATGCTCGATATAGCGGCTCTCAGTGAGGTAGCCGAAATGGTGATAGACGAAAGGGTCCTGACACACGTCGGTCGCGATGCGTTGGGCCACATCGCGGATGCGCGCTGCTTCTTGGCGCAGCGCTTCCATCAGGGGGAGCGGCTCTACGCGGTTGCGGCAATTGCCGAAATAATGCGACAACACCCGCCGCACCGGGTCGCGCAGCAGCACAATCACCCGAGCTTGAGGGGTGACCGCGCGCATCCGCTGTGGGAACGCGGGATGCATAAAGTAGTCTGGCGTTGCGTCCAGGGTTTGGGCGTTGTGTTGAGCTAGGGCGCGTTCCCACGGGAAGTTGGCCCGATACCAAGCCGGGCTCAAATAGGCTTGGTAGGTGTAAAACTTCACCTCTTTGCGGAAGGGAGCGAGAACGCGCGGGTGTTCCAGCAAGTACCAAAACAGCGACGTGGTGCCGGTTTTCTTGGGCCCCGCGATGTAGAACGCGGGCAGCCCGCGCCACCGTGCAGTGAGCCGGCGATAGATCCACTTCAAGGTGCGTTGCGGCGATCGGCGGAACTCGCGCCACGTCAAGTTCGGGTCCAAGGCCCGGCGCGGACAACGAGGATGCATCACGGCCTCCCGACGTGAGTCACGGGTTGGCACCTCGCGTGGCCAGGCGTTCGGCACGCGGGGTGAATTCCAACCTGCGCGTGGCTCGATTGTACCCTAACCTGCGCTCGCGTCGGGGTTTAAGGCCGAAACGCTCCCGTGAAAGCGCGGCCTCAGACCGAAACTTGTTCACTCGAGACGGACGGGCTCAGGCTTTCCAGGGCCGAAGCCACTCGCTCCAGATCGTCGGCTTCGCCGAACACGAAGCGCTGGGTATCTCGGCGGATGCGTTTGATGAGGTTGACGAGCACGTTGCCGGGCCCGACCTCAAGGAACGCGCGGGTGCCGCGGTCGATCATATACTCGACGCTCTCACGCCACCGAACCCGGCCGGTCAATTGGGCGCTGAGGTCCGCGAACAGGCCTTCGGCCCGCACCAAAGGTCGCGCGGCCACGTTCCCAACCACGGGGATGTGGGGGTCGCGCAGGCCGATGCGGCTGAGCACCCGGTTGAACGCATCTTGCGCGGGCGCCATCAGCAGCGAATGCGCCGCGACGCTGACCTTTAGCAGCACAGAACGTCGCGCGCCCTGTTGCCGCGCTTCTTCGACCGCGTGGGTCACCCCTGGCGGCGTGCCTGAGATCACTACTTGGCCGGGGCAATTGTCGTTCGCGACCTGCACCAGCCCAACCCGCTCGCTTACCCGTTGCACCACGGCTTCGACCTTTTCGATGGGCAGCCCCAAAATCGCGGCCATGCGCCCCGGGTTCTGCCGGCCAGCTTGCGCCATGAGGCGCGCCCGCTCTTGCACCAGGCGCAAGCCATTGGCGAAGTCCAGCGCGCCGGCGAGCACCAACGCGGTCAGCTCACCCAACGAGTGCCCCGCGACCCAATGGGGGCGCCACGCGCCCAGGCGCTCTTGCAGCACCGTCCACGCGGCCACAGCGTGGACGAAAATCGCGGGCTGCGTGTGCTCGGTTTGGTTGAGCTGCGCTTCTGGCCCTTCCCACATCAACCGCGAGAGCGCGTAGCCCAAAATACGATCCGCTTCTTCGAAGATCCGCCGCGCCTCAGGGAAGGCCTGAGCCAGCGAATAGCCCATCCCTACGAACTGCGACCCTTGTCCTGGGAGCACCACCGCGAGGGGAAATTGTCGAGCCATGCGTCCGCCTCCGTGAAGGTTCATGCGCACAAAGAAGTAACCCCAAGGCCGCGGATTGGTTGCGCATCGAACCCCGTTTTGCCCAGGCCCCGCGGCCCTGTGGGGACATAGGAGGCGGAACGCGTTTAGGCTCGTTCGAGCTTAAAAAAGAAAAACGCGCCCTAAGGCGCGTCTCGCACGACTTGCGCGGGTCAGTCTTTGCTTTCGGATGAGCTCGAAGTCGATGAGGAAGAAGACTCCGAAGACGAAGAAGCGCCTGACGATTCCTTCGCCTGGGTATCGGTTTTGGCCGCGGGCTTCGAACCGCTGTTGCTCCCGCGGTTGTCGGTGACGTAAAAGCCGCTGCCCTTGAACACCACCGCAGGCGCGTAATACACCCGGTGGACCTGCGTATGCCCGTTGGGGCAGCGCACTTGGCTTTGGTCATCGCGGAACGAAAGCCACTTGTCGAACGTCACACCGCACACGTCGCATTTGAAAGTATACGTGGGCATACCGCACGCCTCCCCCGCAGGGATTGGGCGCGAGTTTGCGCGCCCTGCCACCACTTGCCATCGGCGGAATTATACTACCGTAGGAAAACGCCACCCAGGTGCTGAGCCCCCTGGGTGGCGTTCGAGCGTGGCGCTGTTCGCGTCCCGATCGGGCTAGGCTTTCGCTTTGCCCTCGGTCTCTTTCTCGTCGCCCTTCTTGACCTTGATGGCGATCTGCTTAGGCCGGGCTTCTTCGACTTTGGGCAGGATGAGGGTCAGCACCCCGTTCTCGAAGATGGCTTCCGCCTGGTCGGCGATGACGGGCGCGGGCAGGCGGATGCTGCGTTGGAAGGTGCCAAAGACCCGCTCCTTGAGGTAGTAGGTCGCGCCCTCCTCCTCGGCTTCTTCGCGGATTTCGCCCCGCAGGGTCAACACGTCCCCTGCGATGGTGATCTCCACGTCCTCCGGCTTGACGCCCGGCATCACGGCCTTGACCACGATCGCGTCGTCGGTCTCATAGAGGTCGACCTGGGGCGTCAAGGTGAGCGTGGCCCGCTCAGCCACGGCCAACGGACGACCGAACAGCGCGTCGAACTCGCTCAGGAAGCGGTTCAACGTGCGCTCCAAGCTCAACATCTCGCGGAAGGGATCCCATCGTGCCAGGGCCATAGCTCACCTCCTTTTCCGTGGGATTGAGGACCTCGTTCCGATGTCCGCTTCCACTTTTCTTCTTACCACGGAGCCCATAAGAAGGTCGTTAACACCGCGTAAGAAAAACGTTAAAGCCCGGGTCTTAACGTTACGCCTTGGTTTTACGCCCGAGAGGCGCCTTCTTGGGCCCGCGCGCGACGGGCTGGGTCCCCGAAACGGAACAACCGACGCCGCGCGCAGACCCCAGGTTATGGCTGCGGCGTTGGCGGGCGTAGGCGATTTCGCGCCCAAAATGATTGATAAGTTTGCCAGAGCGCGTTCGGCGTAGGGGTGAAGTGATTCGGATCGGGTCCTAAGAGAAAGTTGAACGCGTGGTCGCCGTCAGGCGTGCGTAGCGGTGGCCACGAAGCCGGCCAGAGCCAAATCGCATAAGGCAGGCCGTACGTTTCCAGGGCTCGCAAACGGTCCTGCATAAAGGCCGCGGCCCCCGGGGCCCAGCGCACTAGCCCAGTTTCGGTGACCACCACGGGACGACGCACGCGTGCCCGAAAAGCTTGCAACGCGCGGGCTTCGGCTTGGAAATACGTCGCGTCGAGCCACCGGCGCTCGCCGGTGTCGTCCTCGACCCAGCCGGGGTAAGGCAAGTGCTCGTCCGGCCCCTGATGCGTGTACGCGTGTGGGGCGTACAAATGCACCGAATACACCACGTGCGGGTCAGGATGGGGGTGAAGCACGGCCAACCAACGGGGTGAAGCATAGCCCAGCGGGCTCACCAGGATCGGCGTATCAGGGTCCACGCTTCGGATCGCAGCGATAAGCTCAGGGTACCACGCGTTCCAGTCGTAGCCCGTGCCTTGGTAACGGCGCTGGAAGGCTTGAGGGTCATCCACGCCAACGATGTCATTCGCATTGGGCTCCACCATAAGCTCGTAGCCGATGACGGCCGGATGCCCCCGGAAGCGCTGGGCGATCAGGCGCCACATGGCCGCCCAGGCCCGCCGAGCGCGCGGGTCGGTCCAGACTTCTTCGTGCAGATACTCTGGCCCGAACCAATCGCCTACGCCCTCACGCAGAATCGAGAATTCGCTTCGGCCAGGGCCCGCGCGGATGGCCAGACTGACGAAAAGCCCCGCGCGCCAGGCGCGGTCCACCCAGCGCGCGAGGTGTTCCAACGCCTGTTCGTCGGGCCGATACGGCGGCGTTACGGTATAAGGGCCCATCACCGAGAGGACAACCCAATTGGCCCCTTGGGCAGCGAGAGCATCGAGGTCGGCTTGGGTATAGGGCGGGCCAAAGGGCCCCGGGCCGTAGAAGGTGGTGCCGTCCAACTCGGGATAGACCCGGCGCTGATACACATTCGCGCCCCGTACCTGACCCTCCTGCCAAAGCCGCATCGCGAAGTTGGGCGTCGCGGTTGGACTGGGCGGCGGCCCATGCGTCGCCTCGGCGCTACGAGGCGTAGGAGTCCACGGCCGCGTGGAGGACAGCGTCGGTGGGACTGGGCGGGCCGTGCGCGTCGCGGTGGGAGTTCGCGTGGCCGAGAGAACCCGCCCAGGCGTAGAGCGCGCGGGATGACACGAGACCAAGCCACCCAGAAGGCTAACCACCAACGCGATGGGAAGCCAATGGATGCGACGATGATGGGCCATAACGCGCCTCACTTTCTAGGGCCACGTATGACGAATTATACGATCGCAGCGGGTGGCATGGTGGCCTAACATCGTAAGGGAAGGTTCCTTTCCATCCGGCCTGACGTACACCGCGTGCGGTAATAGGTCGCGCCGCGAGCGAAAGCTCGCAACCTAACCTGCACCGGGCTCCACTCGGACGCGTAGGCACGCGTGGTACGCGCCCAATCCGCCGGCCATTGCTCAAAGCCCGGGCTCGCGGTATGCTTACGGACAGGAGGCACCATGGCATTGCGGGATTGGCTCCAGCGTGTGCAGCAAGAAGCTGGCTTGACGAACCCGGCCGCGCGGACCGAGGCCGACGAGGCGGGTGCACGTCGACCTCTCTACCTCATCGTCGGCTTGGGCAA
>JAADEP010000059.1 GCA_013153335.1 Chloroflexota bacterium | reverse complement strand
TCGCCCTGGAAGCGACGACTCAAGTACGCATGGAGCCGAGCCTCTTGTTCGGGCGTGAGCTCGAAATCTTCGGGGATGTCGATGGGGTAGGCCGTAGCTTCGCCGTGGGTGAAAAATGCGGTGAGCGGCCGCATGCCGACCTCATGGGTAATGGTGGGGATGCCGGCTTGCCGGGCGAGGTACGCCATTGTGGCTTCGGGGTAGAACTGGCCGTTGAACACCACCACCGCGCGGGGCTGTTCGCGGGCCAGATGCGCTCGCACCGTGCGTGCTATGGTCCACGCGCCGTGCAGAAACGCACGCGCGAGCGCACGGACCTCGGGCGTATCCGGAAGGTGGTGGCGCCGCAGGGCCCAGCGGAGCGAGGGGGTGATCAGCTCGCCTAAAGGCAGTCCTTCCCAGCGAAACTGCAACAGGGCTTCGAGCGGCAGCGTTGCGAGGGCTGGTTCCAATTCCCCGGGGGGAAGGGGCTTAAAGCCCCCGCGCGGCCAGTCTGAAGCGGGATAAAGGCGGTCGGACTGGGCACGGCACATCCGGCACGGTGGCGGACGCTGGCCCTGGCTCTCGGCCGCGGCCAACACACATTGCGGCAGGCCTGCCTCGCACACCCAGGGCCGCACCGCCACGCCTTGAAGCCGCAAGCTCCAGGCCGTAAGCCACTGGAACGCGGCGTTTTGACTCAAGCCCCAAAGACGGGCTGACGCGTTGAAAAACCAAACGGGCGGGCCCTGGGCTGGTCGGGTGGCCGCGCGCAGCCGTTGGTGAAGCGCGCGCAAACGGCGGCGATCCTGCCACGCGAGGGCCTTCCGATATACCGGTTGATACAACCCCCACGGCACGGGCATGGTTCGGATCGCTCCTCAGGGCGTCCACGCGTCGTGGGTGATGGCGACCAAGCGCCACATCGTGCGCGTGTCAGGATGCAGCGGCACAAAGACCAGACGCAAACTTCGCCAGTCGAGGCCGCCAGGCTCGCTGGGGGGCAGGTAGAACTCCACCACGCGCGAACCGGGGTAGAAGGTCGCGTGATTATCTGGAACCGTGCCCGCGCCTCGGCGCACGTCGAGTCCGGGCTGCGCGCTCTCCCAGTACGGCCCGTCGTACACGTAGGCCTGCACATATTCGCGGAAGGTCATGCGGATGGGCATCCCCGAGCCCGGCATGGTGCCCCACGTGTAGACCGTATTGTCGGTGGGCAGCCCGGGCACCAGATCGGCCGGAAAGCTCAAATCCTCAGGACTGAGGTAGACATCGGGCGAAAAGCGCAAGTCGCCCCGGTCGGGGTGCGCGTAGCTGGCGACCACGTCCCAGCGGTTGTCGCGGATGGCGCATAGCACTACGACCCCGGCCTTGGCCAGAGCCTCGTCTTCGTGGGTGACCGGCTGCATCTTAAGGACGAGTTCCTCAGCCCGGGCGCCACAGGCGTAGGGGATGGGCGTCGGTGGGTAACCCATGGGCGGCGGCATAGTCGGCGCGGTTGTTGGGGTGGCCGAGGGGCTCAAGGCCGTTGGCGTCGCAGGTGGGGTCGGCGTTGGTGGCGGCGACGTGGGAGAATGGGTCGGCGTCGCGCTCGGCGGGGCCGTGGGGGTCGCCATTGGCGACGGGGGCAACGGCAGCGTGGGGGATGCCATCGCCGCGGGCTGGGGTACGGTCGCGGGGGGCGTTTTCTGCTTCTGCGCCTCGGCGAGGCGGTTTGACAAAATCGGGCCCAGGATGAGCAGCCCCAGGCTCGCGCCAAGTCCCACGGCCAGGCCGATGAGAAAACAGCGCACGATGCACGCCTTCCAATTCCAACCTTGCGACGTCGTGGACCCTACGCGGGACATGGTTCGCTCCTCGATGCGCGTGATGACGGCCCGTTGTGCCTGGGTCTAGCGATGTTCTTTGCCCAGGTACGGAACCCAATCCTGAATACGGTGTTTGACCGCGTAGGTCGCGAGTTCGACCCGGTTGCGCAGCCCCAGCTTCTCGATAATTGCGCTCACATAATTGCGCACGGTGCCCTCGCTGAGGCGCAGGCGTCGTCCGATCTCGCGGTTGCTCAAGCCTTGCGCGACCAGCGCGAGCACCTCCATTTCGCGCGGTGAAAGGCCTTCGAAGGGCGTGTGCTGCGTGCCGCTTTGGGTGTCCGCGTGAGCCAGCAGGCTGCCGGCCGCGTTGATGTCGAACAACACGCGACCTTGCCCGACTTCGCGGATGGCCTTGATGAGCTCGTCGCTCGCGACCTCTTTGAGCACATAAGCCTGAACCCCGACGCGCAACGCTTGCGCGATGAACGCCTCGTTGACGAAGGAGGTGAGCAGGATAATCCGCGCGTCCGGATAGCGTTCACGGATGCGCCGTGCGGCTTCAAGACCGCTGTCGTCGGGCAGGCGCAGGTCGATCACCGCGATGTCGGGCCGGTGGAGCAAATATTGTTCGACCGCGGCTTGGGCCGTATCGGCCTCCGCAACCACCTCCAAATCCGGCTCGGCCTCCAAAAGCGCTTTCAGGCCTACACGGACGATCTCGTGGTCATCCACCAAAAGAATACGCAGCGTCATAACTTGGCTCCTTGGGTTGAACTCAATTCCGTCGGTACCGTCGCATGCAGCGCCAGGGGAAGGTGCAGAATGACCCGAGTCCCCTGGTTCGGGACCGATTCCAATTCCATCCGTCCGCCCAAGAGCAGGGCGCGGTCGTGCATGTTGTTGAGGCCAAAGCCCGGCGTGAGGTGCTCGGGCAGGCCTCGGCCATAGTCCTGCACTTCCAGGATGAGCTCTTCCGCACGACGGTACGCGCGCACGTCGATATATGGCGATTGCGCGTGCCGAATCGCGTTGGACAGGGCTTCGCGCACAAACGCCAAAATATGAACCAGGCGCTTGGGCTCCATGGGCGGCAGCGGGCCCTCGATGGTCAAGCGGATTTCCGTGCCAGAGATGTGTTGCGCCTCTTGCACCAGATTGCGCAGCAAGCCCGCGAGGTCCGCGTTGCGCAACTCGGGCGTGCTTTCTTGCAATAGGCGGCGCATCTCCGCGGTCGCGGTATCGAGCGAATGCACAATGCGTTCGATCTCGGGCTGAAGCTCCCGCGGCACGCGGCGGAGCAGCGCGCGGGCCAGCAAGCCGGCCGCGTACACTTGCTGCAGCGCGCCGTCGTGCAATTCGCGCGCGATGCGCTCCCGCTCTTGGGACTGCACGTTAAGCAGCTCCATGTGGCTGAGCAGGCGCTGGGTTTCCACCACGAAGATCTCCATCCCGCGCACCAGCCCGACGGTCATGCCCATCCCCAAGAGGGTGAGCACAATTTCAGGTGGGAAGTGCAGCCAGAGCAGCCATTGTTCGCGGTTGATCCAGCGGTTCAGGAGCACCGGCGCGGGCGGGCCAGCCAGGGTGATCACCAGGCCGAACCCGAAGATCGACACGCCCGCGATCTGCAACATCCGGTAGATGTGGTTGACTTGCAGCGGGCGGATGTGTCGCTGGGCGTGGTACCACAGGCCTAGTGCCGCGATGAAACTGGCCGGCATGCCAAGCCAATACCGGGTTTGCACGTCCCAGCTTTGGATGAGGTGGAGCCAGTCGGTGCGCGTGATGGCTGCGGTCAGCATCCAGAGCAGACCCAGGGTGACGAAGACCGCACCGCCCAGGCGTCGCCAGCGCTCGTTCAGCACTTCGGTGGGGATCAGCCGCGCGCCAAACAGGAAGAGCATCCCGAACGAGGCCGCCAGCAAGATCACCTGCCAGAGGCGCGAAAACAACAGCAGCGGGTAAACCAAATAGGGAGCTTGGAGGGGGATGAACAGGTGTCCCCAGGCGTAGAGGCCGTGGAGCAGGCCAAAAGCGGCCAGGTAAGGCACGCTGCGCGCTAAGGCCAGGCGGGAAAACCGCCCTGCACGCACCAAAAACATTGCACTGCCTAGGAAAAAGTACACCAATCCGTAAAGAAACCACCACAAAGGCTGGTTCTGATCCAGCCACGAAAGTGAAAGGCCGTCCATGTGCCCTCGCGCACGCTTTTAGATGTAGCTATTTTACCATAAACGGACGGACAGCCTTTTTTATATGCGGATAGACGCGCGGCGAGCCCGGGAGGCCTCCCGGGCCACAGCCGGGCTTCGCTGGCGCGGGTGGTCTTGCCCGGTCGGCCAGCTGGCCGCGAGCGCACGGCGAGCTTCGACGGGTCACGCGGCCGTGACCGGAGTTTGTTCCTTGGCCTCGCGCGCGCGTTGTGCGACCCCAATGACGTAATCCACAATGCGGCCGGCAATGTCCACGCCGGTGGTCGGTTGCGCGGTGTGGAATTCCATGGTGTGGTTGATCTCGTTGACCAGATACCCGCGCTCGGGGTGCTCGAGGATATCCACGGCCAGCACGCCCCCGCCCACTGCCCGCGCGGCCCGGGTGACCACGTCGACCAGCTCGTCGGTCAGCGGGCAGACTTCGCCTTGGCCCCCGCGCGCGGTGTTGGTGATCCAGTGTGAGGACTTGCGGTAAATGGCCGCGATGGGTTCCTCGCCAATGACCAGCACCCGGATGTCACGGCCCGGTTTGGTGATGTATTCCTGAATGTAGAAGACCGAATGTTGGCTTGAACCCAACATGGCCCGGTGCTCGAGGATGGCCTCGGCCGCGTCGCGGTCGTTGATTTTTGCGAGCAGACGACCCCACGATCCAATGACCGGCTTGAGCACCACGGGATAGCCCAAATCTTCGATGGCTTCGAGCGCGGCTTTGGGCGTGAACGCGACCCGGGTGCGCGGCTGGGGTACCCCGGCCGCGGCCAGCGCGGTGCTGGTCGCGAGTTTGTCCCCGCAGATCTCCGCGACCCGTGCGGTGTTGACCGTGGGTACGCCCCACGCGTTGAGCACTCGCAGCGCGTACAAGCCCCGGGTATAGCTCAGGTCGCGCGCCAGGATGGCGTCGAAGGAGCGCCAGCGTTCGGGCTCGTCCAAATCAAAGTAAATTTCGCCGTCGTTGAGCCGTTCGTAGTCCACCCCGCGCTTTTCCAGCGCGGCGAAGATCCACTTTTCTTCCACCCGAACCCGGGAGTAGAGCACGCCGATGCGCAGCCGTCGGGATGCAAGCAAGTTCATCTTCGTCCTCCTGAGGGCACCGGGCCCGCGCGATGCCCGGTCATCGTGCATAGGGTTGGCGTGGGGGTAGAGCGGGGCAGGGGCATGCCCCCGCCCCGGCTCGGCAGCGGACTACTCGCCCCAATCCTCTTCTTCCATGGGTGCGATTTCCAGCTGGGGCGGGTCGAGGGAGATGACTTCGAGGTCAACGCCGCATTCAGGGCAAACAACGATCTCATGGACCTCGGTACCCGGCTCCAGTTCGAACTCCGCACCGCACTCGGGGCAGGTGACCAGGATCGCCATCGTCGTCCTCCATGGCTAAGGTTCGGGTTGAGGCTCGGGGCCAAAGGGCCCCGGTTCCTCCAAGAGCAAACGGGCTTGGGTGAGTTGTTCGCGCAGGCGCCGCGGCGCGGTCCCACCGAGCACGTCTCGCCGCGCGAGGACCGCGCGCGGGTCGAGCGCGCGTTCATATACATCGGCCTGAAATGCCGGGTGCACGGCTTGGAGCTCGTGCAAGGGCAGTTCGTGCAAGCCTACTCCCAGGGCCTCGGCCCGCTGGACCAGCTGGCCGACCAGGCGATGGGCCTCGCGGAAGGGTACTCCGCGTTCGACCAGATAATCGGCCAGGTCGGTCGCCAAGGTCGCGGGGTCAAGAGCCTGCGCGGTGCGATCCGCGTGCACGTGCAGGGTGCGCAGGCTGTCGGCCACCACGGGCAAGAGGCGGTGCAAGGTGTCGAAGGCTCGGAAGACCGCGTCTTTGTCCTCTTGCAGGTCCTTGTCGTAGGCCGAGGGCAGCCCTTTGAGGGTCGCGAGCAGACCGGTCAGCAGGCCGATAAGGGTGCCGGCCTTGCCTCGTGCGAGCTCAAAGCCGTCGGGGTTTTTCTTTTGGGGCATGAGGCTCGAGCCTGTGCTGAAGCGGTCGTCTAGGGTGATGAAGCCGAACTCGCGGGTGTTGAACAGGATGATTTGCTCCGCGAGCCGGCTTAAGTGCACGCCGATCAACGCGGCCACGAAGAGAAACTCCGCGGCGAAGTCGCGGTCTGCGACCGCGTCCCAGCTGTTGGGCGTGGGCGCGGCGAAGCCCAACGCGTGTGCGAGGGCGGCGCGGTCGATGGGGAGGGTCGTGCCGGCGAGGGCGCCCGAGCCCAGGGGCAGGACGTTGACCCGGGCTCGGGTATCGGCCAGGCGCTCCCGGTCGCGGGCGAAGGCCCAGAAGTGAGCCATCCACAAATGGGCCAAGAGGATGGGCTGGGCCTGCTGCAAGTGCGTGTAGCCAGGAACTAAGACGTTTTGGTCGGCCTCCGCCCGGGTGAGCAAAGCCTGCATGAGATCCCGCACGTCGTGGGCCAAAACGTCGATGGCCTCGCGCATCCAGAGCCGGAACGCGGTAACCACTTGGTCGTTGCGGCTGCGACCAGTGTGCAGTTTGAGCGCGGGTTCGCCCACGAGCTCTTTGAGCCGCCGCTCGATCGCGGTGTGGATATCTTCATCGCTCTCGGCGAAGGGGAAGGTGCCTTGGGCGAACTCGGCTTCAATGCGCGCCAGCCCTTGGGTCAGGGCTTCGACCTCGCTTGGGGTGAGCACCCCCGCGCGCCCCAAGGCTTGCGCCCACGCGCGCGATGCCCGCGCGTCGTAACGGCCCAGACGTTGATCCACGGCCAAGGACGCGTTGAGCGCCCAAAAGCGCGGGTCAGGCCCCTGTCGAAAGCGTCCGCCCCAGAGCGCGTGGGTGGTTGGCTCGCTCATGCCGTTCCTCCCCAACATCTTGGCTGCGTGCTTTAGTCTCGCTTGAAGCGCGAGTAGTCGGGCTTGGGCAAGTCCAGGCCCGCGACCGGCAGGTTGTTGAGCGCGCGCACCTTGAGCGGCAGACCAAAGAGCCGGATGAACCCAGCCGCATCGGCCTGGTCGTACACGTCGTCGTATCCGAAGGTCGCGAAGTCCTCGCGATACAGGCTGAAGGGGCTCTTGCGCCCCACTGGAATGACGTTGCCCTTGTAGAGTTTGAGCCGCACCACCCCGGTCACCGGACCTTGGGTGTTGTCGATGAACGCGTCCAGGGCTTCGCGCAGGGGCGAGAACCACAGGCCCTGGTAAACCAGTTCGCCATACTTAAGCGCGACCAGGTCCTTGAACTGCATGGTCGCGTGGTCCAAGACCAGCGACTCCAACTCTTTGTGCGCGACGTAGAGAATGGTCCCGCCGGGCGTCTCATAGAGCCCGCGCGACTTCATCCCGACCAGGCGGTTTTCGACCATGTCCACGCGGCCGATGCCGTGGGTGCTGCCCAACGCGTTGAGGTATTCGATCAATTTCGCGGGGCTCATGCGTTTGCCGTTGACCGCGACCGGCGTACCGCTCTCGAACTCGATCTCCACATATTCAGGCTCGTCGGGCGCGTTCATGGGCGAGACCGTGCGCAGCCAGATGGACTCCTCGGGTTCATACCAGGGGTCCTCGAGGGGGCCGCCTTCGTGCGAGAGGTGCCACAGGTTGCTATCCCGGCTGTAGATGGTCTTTTCGGTCGCGGTGACGGGCACGCCTTTGGCCCGGGCATACTCCAGCGCGTCGAGCCGAGAGCGGATGTGCCACTCGCGCCAGGGCGCGATAATTTTGAGCCTCGGGTCGAGGGCCATATAGGTGAGCTCGAAGCGCACTTGGTCGTTGCCCTTGCCGGTCGCGCCGTGGGCGACCGCGTCTGCGCCTTCTTGGTGTGCGATCTCCACCTGGTGCTTCGCGATGAGCGGCCGCGCGATAGCGGTGCCCAAGAGGTACTTGCGTTCATAAACCGCGCCGCTGCGCAGCAGGCGGAAGAGGTAGTCCTCGGCGAACTCCTCGCGCAGATCCTTGAGAATAAACTTGCTGGCACCGCTGGCCAAGGCCTTCTCTTCGAGGCCTTCGAGCTCTTCGCCTTGGCCGAGGTCGGCGGTAAATGCGATAATTTCGCATCCGTAGTTTTCCTTCAGCCAAGGGATGATAATGGACGTATCCAGGCCGCCGGAATAGGCGAGCACGACCTTCTTGACCTTACCGCGCAGTGAACCGGGCATACGCATCTCTCCTTTGTGGGCTGGGTGACATGTCCCCACAAGCATAACAAAAAGGCCCTTCCCTGGGGAAGGGCCTGGTGCGCGTAGCGTGGTCAGGACAGGCGCGCCCAAAAGCGCCCCACCCCTCATGGGCGGGCCGTTCGCTTAGGGCGACGAGGACGACGAGCGCGCAAAACCTGACCGTTCATCGGCCCCTGTTATACTCTGCCCACTCCAGCCTGTCAAGGGTTGCGCTTCTTCAATTTTTTTAAGCCTTGCAGGTCGCGCGACTTAGGGCTGGGGCGTGCGTGATCTTTAACGGACGCCATCGGCTGACCGTTATCCTCAGCGGCGACGCCGTCGCGGCCTGGGCGCGCGACGGCGTTGGTCTTTCGGCAGGAGGTGCGTGATGGGGCTTCGATCTCGCGGTTGGGGGTGGGCGTTAGGTCTTTTGGCTTTGGGCCTTTTGCTCGGGTTGTGTGTATTGCCTTGGCTATGGCTCGCAAGCCCCGCGCCTGTTCGCGAGCCCGTGGTATATGACGCGCCTCGCGTGGTCTTCGCGACCGAGCTCGACGCCAAGGCCGCGCGCGGGTGGACGCTATGGACGTTGTCCGGACGGGACGGGGGTATCCTTTGGCTGGGGCAGGCCGGACCGTTGGCCGATCGCTTCGCGCTGCCGGAAGGGGCGTTCGCACCCGGCGCGGTGAGCTGGACGGACCCCGCGCAGGGCGAGCTCTGGCTTGTGCTCGAGCCTGAGACCGATCCGCTGGCCCTGCTTCGCACACTCCGTCGCGCGGGATGGTATGAGCCCTTTTTCGCACGTGCGCTGCGGCATGTCGCGGGTTTGGTTCAGGGCTTCGAGACGCGCGCTTGCCCGGGCGGGTTTGGCACAGGATGCGCGGAGCTCGGGGCCGAAGCGCAATGGCCCTTTTGGCTCTGTTCGCCGCAGGGTGATGCGTTCCTTTGGCTCGGTTGGGCCCGCCGGCCCGAGGACGCGCGTTTGCTTACACACGGCGAGTGGTACCTGGCCGATGCCGACCCTTTGATTACCGGCAAGCCACCCTGCACGTGGCGCGAGCACCTGCAAGGATTGCAACTCATCACCGGCAGTCTGGGCTGGGACGCGCCTTGGATAACCCTGCCCGAGATGGCCTTGCCGGATGCAGCGCGCGCGGTGCACAACGGCTATCTCTTCCGCACGCCTGACGAAGTGCTCAACCTCGCGTTGTGGCAATGGACCGACCCCGCGCCTTCGCCCCAGGCCCTGCTGCAACGTTATATGCGCGCCTGGCAGCAGGCCGGTTGGCGCGCGGTGGAAGAAGCCGAGGCCGCGCAAGCCGCGTGGACCTTATGGCAAAAGCGCGACGCGCGCGGGGGCATGCTCTTCTTGGCCTTAGACACGCGCCAAACCCTCGCCCTCGCGTGGGCCGCGCGGCTTGAACCCGCGTCCGAACTCGAGCCCGGGGAATGGCGCATCATCGGCCCGCGCTCGGACCCCGACGCCTGGCGCGCCTTCCTTCGCACCCTGTGGGAAAGCCAGCGCATGGGCGAGGCCAGCGTCCTTCGTCTCGACGCGGAGCCTCCGCCCGTCCCCCTGCCTGAGGGCGCGGAACCCCAGGGGCATCGTACGAGCACAGGCCCGGATCCGCACGCCCATGAACCCCTTCCGCTGCTGGGCTTGGGCCCTGGGGTTATGGGTCCGGTCGCGCCTCCCGGTACTTGGCTCGTTTGGCATCCAGGATCTTTGGACGAGGTGCTCGCGCGCTGGACCGATACCCTCACCCAGGCCGGCTGGGTGGTGCTGCAAGAGCCCGATGCTCGGGGGGACGGTA
>JAADEP010000063.1 GCA_013153335.1 Chloroflexota bacterium | reverse complement strand
CGCGCGGTCGTCGGCCCGCGCATGGGCGTCAAAGCCTCGGGCGGCATCCGTACCTGCGCGCAGGCTTTGGCCATGATCCGCGCGGGCGCAACGCGTCTTGGCGCGAGCGCGAGCGAGCAAATTGTGCGTACGTGCCTCGAGGCCGAAGGTCCTACCAAGCCCCTCGAGCGCGCAGAACCGTGACCCGCTGGCCGACCTCCCACAAGCCCTCGCCTTCGGGCACCGCGTTCTGGCCGAAGAGGACACCGCCCCGGCCGCGGCGGTATGTCGCCAGTGTAGCCAAGGGCTCTTTGCCCAAACGCTGGCCCGTGCGCGGATCCAGGGTCGTGATCACGCAACGCGTGCAGGGTTTGACCACGCGCACCGATACGCGCCCGATGCGAATGCGATGCCATGTATCTTCGGCATAAGGTTCAGTCGGCCCAAGGAGCACATTCGGGCGAAAGCGCTCGGCCCCAACGGGCTGGGTCAAACGGCGGTTCAGATCGTCCAGCGAGCCTTGCGTGATGAGCAGGATGGGGTAACCATCCGTGAACGTCGTACCCTCGCCCGGGTATCCGTACCTGGGCGAGAGTGGGCGATGTGCGTCGTCGGGGAAGTACACCAATCGGACGTCCGCGCCCAAACGCGCGGCGAGCCACGCGTCGGCTTCGCGCGAAACCCACAAGGCCTCGACCTCGTCCTTCCAGACCCGAACGCGCAACCGCGGCCCCGTGGGATTCGGCATGGGCACCTCGAACGCCTCGCCGGCCGCGTCGTATAACACGAGCCGCGGGTGCCCGGCCTGCGCGTCGTGATAAGCGAGGTACGCGCGCAGCCGGGCCATGGCCGGAAGACGGCGCTGGCTCAAAAAACGCCCTTGAGGATCGACCAACATCCAACGTCGGTCAAAACGGAGCCCCAAGGGCTCGACCGGCCAACGGGGCACCCGCATGCCTTGGAACGATTTGACCGGATACACCCACAGGCCTTGCACCTGCAGCGTGCTCATCCTGCCTTCTCCAGATGCTCCTGCAGGAAGGCCTGCCACGTTTGGTTGAACGCATCGGCCTGATCCGCGATGAGCCCGTGCCCGCCGGGCAGCAGCACCGCGCGCGCGTTGGGAATGCGCTCGGCCAAGATTTGCTGCACTTGGGGCGGGGTCGTCGTATCCTCTTGGCCCATAACCACGAGGGTGGGCGCTTGGATGCGAGGGAGTTCGTCGGTCAAATCCACGCGCATGAGCTCCCACATCACCCGGCGGTAAACCCGAGGGTCGGCCATGCGGATGTGCTGTGCCAAAATCTGGCGGAAGGTTTGGTGCTCAGGTTTGGGGAAGATGCGCTTCGCGACCAGCGACGCTTGCCACCGTGGGGAAAGGAGCAAAGCCAATGCTCCGCGCGTCAGAAAGTACAGCCAGTCACGCCACGTTTGGGGCTTGAGCCGGGCAAAGGTGTTGACCAACGTCAAGGTCTGCACGCGCTCGGGCGCGCGCAGAGCCAAGCGCTGCGCGACCACCCCACCGAACGAGATACCGACCACGTGCGCGCGTTCCACGCCATGCTGATCTAGGACCTCGCGCGCGAAGTCCGCAAAGCGGTCCAGGGTAACCGGCCCCCCGGGCCACGGCGATCGCCCGAACCCAGGCAGGTCGGGCGCGAGGCCCTGCAGGTCGAGCGCGCGGAGCACGGGCGCTTGCCCGGCCCAAGCTTCACCGGCTGAACCCAAGCCGTGCAGAAAGAGTACCGTCCCCCGGCGGCCCCGGGGGTGGAAATGTTGCACGTGCATCCCATTGCCTCCTTTTGGGGACGTAGGCTTCAACGGGCCAAGGGCGCGGTCCCGTTGACCTTGCGAGAACGGTAGCCCTGGTACCATTCTCGCAGCCACAGAATCGCGTCATCTGGGCTGTGGACCTCGCCCGCGGCCTGGGCTTCTTGCAGCGCGCGCAGCGCGAGCCCGACCAAGGGCCCGGCTTGAATACCCAGAACCTCCTGCACCTGGTCCCCGCGGAGCAACACGGGCGGCGCGATGACCTGGTCGTGCCGTTCCCACCAGGCCTCGAACAAGCGCCGCGCGACCCGCACGTGCCGCTCCCACAGGTCGTGGGGCGGCGAGAGCCCATAGCGCGCCAATACACTGGCCAAAGCCACAAACGTCGCGTCAATGCCGGCCTCGCCCGCGGCCCGAAAATAGCGGTGGATTGTGCGGTCACTCAAAGCCTCGGGGCCCCGATGCGCGAAGTGCAGTGGCTCAATATGGTATCGCACAATACGGACCAAGCGGCGCACTTCGTAATGGCTCAAACGCAGGGCTTTGGCGCGCACCTCCACCAGCTTCGCGCTTTGTTCGGCATAACCTGGGTAAATCCGCCAACCTTCGGGCCCAGGTACGGGGGTGATTTCGGCCATCCCCACGGCATGATAGAAAGCGGCCCACAAAAGAATGGGCCGCAGCGTGCGATAGGGGTGCAGACGGGTGTTCCAATGCTCGGCTAGCTGCTGACGATACCGGCCCAAGAGCCACGAAACCATCCCCAGCGCGAAGTTCGCGTTCGCGTCGGGGTTGTATTCTCGGTGCAAGGTCTGCATCAATCGATGCAAATAATGCCCGGTCGCAAGGGAATAATTCCACCCGTTTAGCGACCCATCCGCACGTAAAACCACCTCGCGCAGCCGGGGTAATTCGGGCCAAACAAGGTTCAGAGCTTTGACCAATCCCAACACCCGCAGCGCGACGTCGGCCTTGGGATGGTTCAAGATGCGCAGAAGTTCGTCCCGCTGGCGTTCCGGTGAGCTTCGGGCCAGGCCGCGCACATGCCGGCGAAGCAGGCGCTGGGTTTCGGCCTCGAAGCGAAAGCCCAGCTGCACGCTCAAGCGCACGGCCCGCAGGATTCGAATCGGATCGTCGAGGAACGCGCGCGGGTAGCACACCCGCAAGACCTTATCCTTCAAATCTTGCAATCCGTGGGTGGGATCGTGCAAGCGCTGCGGCTCAAAGGGGTCGAGGGCCATGGCGTTGATGGTGAAATCGCGCAGCCGCAAATCCTCTTCCAGGCTTTCTCCGCGATACGCGGCGAAGTCAAGAAAAAGGGGGGTGCGCTCCGGCCCCTTGTGCACAATCACCCGCGCGACGTCCCGTTCGGGGTCCAAAACGAAAAACGCGGCGCGTAGCGCATCCGCAACCTGGCGAGCGAACGCGATGGCCCCGCGCGGAAGCACGAAATCCAAATCATGAACGGGGCGTTCCAACAGCCAGTCCCGCACTGCGCCGCCGACCAGATAGAGCGGGGCCTCGGCCCCGCGCAAACCGCGCACGCGCAGCGCGAGTTCAGGCAGTGGACGCATGTGCGGATTACGCATCCTCGGCCCCTACCTCCTCCCCCGGCTCCACGTCGTCCGGCAAGTGGCCTTGGTAACGGGTCAAATCCGGCACCGCGATGAAAGGCAAGTTGCGCCAATATCCGTCCATGTCCAAACCATAACCAAACACAAAATAATTGGGGATGGTGAAGCCGACGTAATCAATGGGCACGTCGACCTGGCGGCGCTCGTGTTTGTCCAACAGCGCGCAGACCTTGAGGGACTTGGGTTGGCGCATTTCGAGCAATTGGAGCACTTGCGCGACCGTGTGGCCGCTATCGATGATGTCCTCAACCAAAAGCACATCGCGGCCCGTAATCGCGGTGCGCAAATCCATGGTAATATGCAGCTCGCCGGGCTCGCGCGCGCCTTTGCCGTAGGACTCAACCGCCATGAATTCGATTTCGTGGGGCACAGTGAGGCGACGCATCAAGTCGGTCAAAAACATCACGCCCCCGCGGAGGATGCAAACCAGGACCAAGTCCTTGCCCGCATAGTCTTGGCTGATCTGCTGCGCCAGTTCCGTAATGCGAGCCTGCAGTTTATCCTCGGGGATGAGGATTTCCTTTAGGTATTCGCGATAGTCTTGGACCGCCATGGTTCCTCCTTTGGGCCCGGCCCCCAACGGCCCAGATTTTTGGCGCTAAGGCGCTTCTTCGGTCTCATCCGAAAAAGCTGGATGGTCAAGCACCACGTGGTGCGCGCGGCAACGCGGCTCATACATCTCTTGCGCGCCGACCATCACGATGGGGTCGTAATAGCTGGCCGGCTGGCCGTTGATCAAGCGCTGGGTATGGGTGGCCTCGTTCCGGCAGACCATGCAAATCGCTTGCAGTTTGTCCACCTGGTCCGCGATGGCCATCAGCGTGGGCATGGGCGGGAAAGGTTCCCCACGGAAATCCATGTCCAACCCGGCCAGAATGACCCGCATCCCGCGGCAGGCCAGGCGGCGGGCCAGCTGGACGATCTCGTAGTCGAAGAACTGGGCCTCATCCACAGCTACGACCCGCGTGTCAGGCTCGATGCGTTCGGCCATGGCTTGGGTATTGGGGACGGGCACCGCGTGAAATTGATCCCCGTTGTGGGAGGTCAGCTTGTCGGCTGCGTAGCGGGTGTCAATGCTGGGTTTGAAGACCTGGATTTTTTGTTTGGCTATCACGGCACGACGAATGCGGCGGATGAGTTCTTCGGTTTTTCCGCTAAACATAGGGCCAACAATGACCTCGATGCGGCCTCCAGGCGAACAAGACGACATCTTACCCCTCCTTCGGCATGGTTCCAGGGTGGCGTCCTCAAGTATACCCCACCTACTTGGTGGGCGCGGATGACCGTCCAAAACTTCTCTTCGAGGGCAGATGCGCCCTTCGCCCGCGCCTCAGCGCCATTGCACCAGTGCGTCCAAGGGCAGGCGTGGGGGCGGGGGCGGAATACGGGCCGGGTACCCCAAGTAGAACATCGCCTGCGGTTCCCAGGTCGCGGGCAGGTCGAGCACCTGCCGAACGAGGTCAGGCACAAAAAGCGGGCCACACGTCCAGACGCCGGCCAGGCCTTCCGCGTGGGCCGCGAGCAAGAGCTGCAGCCCGGCCAACGCGGCGCTCTGGATGAGCATAGTGTATTCCGCCTGACGGCGACGCTCGTCCGGGTAGGGGTCCATTGTCGCTCGATCCGCGGCCAAGAGCACGGCCACCGGCGCCTCGAGCAAGCGCTGCCGCGCGCGCTGCACCCGGGCCGCGATTTCGGCTTCGGGCAGCCCATCGGCCTCCAAATCGCGACGGAACGCGTCGGCCATAGCCTGAGCCAGGGCTCGGCGGGCCGCGCCTTCGGCCTCGAGCACCACAAAGCGCCAGGGTTGCCGGTTGTGGGCCGACGGAGCCCAACGCGCGGTATCGAGCACGCGCGTGAGTACTTCGCGCGGCACCGGGCGAGGCGCAAAGCGCCGCACCGACCGCCGGGATCGCAAGAACGCGTGCCAGGCTTCGCGAGATGGGGTCATGCCGTTGCCTCCGTCGACCCACGGGCGCGGGGAGATCGAGGCCCAGCCGGTTTCTTCGAGCGACGTCCGTGCAGTTCGGCCACGATTTCGGCCAGGATGCTCAACGCGATTTCCTTGGGCGTCTCCGCACCAATATCCAGGCCGATAGGGGTGCGTACCCGGGCCAGCGCTTCTTCTGGCACCCCTTGTTCACGCAAGGCCTTCGCGGTGGTGAGCCAGCGGCGTCGCGAGCCGATCACGCCGATATACCGAGCCGGGCTCTGCAGCAAGCCGGGCAAGGCCTCAACATCGACCGGCGAGCCACGCGTGACCAGCACCACAAAAGTCTGGGGCGTGATCGAAATCCGTTGGGGGATCTCCTTGGGATCGGCAAGCACGCACGCTTCGGCCTCAGGGAAGGCCTCAGCGGAGCAGGCATCGGGGCGGTCATCGGTGACCAGCACCCGGAAGCCCAACCAATGGGCCAACTCGGCCACGGCTTTACCCACGTGGCCGGCCCCTACGATCAGGATCTGAGGCGGGGGCAGGATGGGCTCGATGTACACCCGCATCTGTCCTCCGCACACGCCCGGGTCGCCGCGGGCTGGGTCGACCAAACGATAGGTTTCCACCCGGGGCTGGCCGTCTTCGAGAGCTTCGCGAGCCGCCTGGATGACGCGGCGCTCGGTTTCGCCCCCGCCGACCGTGCCCACGATCCGACCATCCGCAAACACCAACATTTTGCTGCCGGCCCGGCGGGGCACCGAACCCTGGGCTTCGATGACCATGCACAACGCGACGGGCTCACCCGTCTCGACGGCTTTCTGCAGCGCCTGCAAAAACGCGCGCGTCTCTTGGGGATCGACCATGAGGGGTTATCCTAATCTCGCGAGCTACGGGGCAATCGAACCGAATCCCTGGGGGTGCTGTTATTATAGCAGTTCAGAGCCCGCGGGCTCAGCCCAAACCGCATCACCTGGGAGGATGAAGGGTGAGCTTGCCCATGGCCTCAGAAGCGCGCTTTTGCTTGCGTTGCGGCACGCCTTTGGTTCCCCGTGAGGTGCACGGGACTGTGCGACCGGTATGTCCGCGCTGTGGTTGGATGTTCTTCCCTGATCCCAAAGTCGCGGTCGCGGTGCTGATTCAAGACCACGCGGGCCGGGTGTTGCTGGTCCAGCGTCGGCATCCGCCCGCGCAAGGGCGTTGGACCCTGCCCGCGGGTTTTCTCAATGCCCACGAAGACCCGCGCGAGGCTGCGCAGCGGGAATGCCGCGAAGAGACCGGGCTCGAGGTCACGCTGGGCCCGTTGCTCGATGTGTTGAGCGGCCGCGAACATCCCAAGGGTGCGGATCTGCTATTGGTTTACCGAGGCTATGTCAAAGCCGGCATCCCCCGCGGGCAGGACGACGCGGCCGATGCTCGCTTCTTTTCCCTGGACGCGTTGCCGCCGTTGGCGTTCCGATCGACCCGCACAATCCTGGAGCGTCACGCGCGCCCGCGCCATGCGCCAGGCCGCGGCGAAGTCCCCATGCTATAATGAGCCCAACTTTGTCCTTTGAGGCGCGTCATGCCCCGGGTATTGATCGTTGGCCCCGGTGCCATTGGCACCTACATCGCGGGTTTGCTGGCCCAAAGCGGCCAGCAGATTGTCTTATGGGCCCGCCCGCGCTCGGCCCAGATCTTGCGCACGCACGGCCTGCGTGTTGAAGGTCTGCCGCGCCCCATCGCTTTGGCGCCCGACGCGTTTTCGGTGGTGACCTCACCCGACGAGGCGAACGCGGCCGGGCCTTATGCCGCGACCTTCCTCACGGTGAAAGCCTATCACCTGCCCGCGGTGATGGAGGCCCTGCGCGCGGTCACCGTGGCTTTCACCCCAGTGGTGGATTTGCTCAACGGCGTGGGCAGCACCGAAGCCTTGCGCGCGGCCTTTGGGCCGGGCCATGTACTCCCCGGGACTGTGACCACACCGGTGCGACGGGTGCGCGCGGGGTATGGCGTGGTCGAGAGCTTGC
Source organism: Chloroflexota bacterium (assembly GCA_013153335.1). GTDB lineage: Bacteria > Chloroflexota > Anaerolineae > Anaerolineales > DRMV01 > JAADEN01. The sequence continues at coordinate 2,605 of JAADEP010000063.1, read as the reverse complement.
GCCGCGGCATTGGCTTGGCCACCACCCACGCGCGTGCCGCGGACATTGCCGCGTGGTTCCGTCGCGGTGGGGCCAAGGTGCAGCTTTATGCGGACGGGCGCGCGCTCAAATGGTCCAAATTGCTCGCGAACCTGCTGGGCAACGCGACCTCTGCGATTTTGGATATGCGGCCCGCGCAAATTTACGCGCACCCGGGGCTCTTTCAGCTGGAACGAGCCCAAGTGCGCGAGGCTCTGGCCGTCATCCGCGGGCTCGGACTGCCGCTGGTCGACCTGCCCGGCGTGCCCACGCGCGCGCTGGCCTGGGGGATGCGCGCGTTGCCCAGCTGGATGGCCCGGCCCATCTTGGCTCGGGCCATTGGCGGCGGTCGCGGCGAGAAATGGCCGTCCATCCACCAAGACCTGCACGCAGGCCGGACCCAAACCGAAGTCGACGTGCTCAACGGCGCGGTCGTTCGGCACGCGGCTTTGCTGGACATCCCCGCGGTCACGAACCAATTGCTGACCGACCTGGTGCACGACCTGGCGCAAGGGCGTCGCGACCCGAATGAATTTCGAGGCCGGCCGCAAGCCTTGCTTCGGCTTTGGGAGGCGGCTCGTGCCCGCTAAGACCTCGGCCCGCCCAAACGGACGTCGCGCGCTGCTGGGCATGCTGATCAGCGCGGCTGCGTTGGCCTTGGTGTTGGCTTGGGTCGATGTGGCCGCGCTGCGCGAGGCCTTGCACCGAGCCTCGGGCGCCGCCCTCGCACGTGCGGCTGGGTGGTTTCTGCTGGCAATGCTCGCGCGCGCGTGGGCGTGGCGCGCGTTGTTGGGCCCCAATGTGCCGCTGCGAGACGCGTTTTGGGCCTTGCAAATCGGTTTTCTGGCCAACAACCTCTTGCCCTTTCGCCTGGGCGAAGCTCTGCGCGTGTGGGTTGTGCACCGAACCGCGGGGGTCTCTTGGGGGCGAGGGATGGCGAGCGTGGCCTTATCCCGCATGACCGACGCGCTACTGTTGCTCGTGCTGGCCCTCAGCTTATGGCCGACCCAGGCAGGCTCCCCGTCGTTGATTCGCGGTCTGGTCGGGGTCACCCTCGGCTTGATGGGGATCGTGCTCGCGCTGGTCCTCGCCCCGCGCTGGGGCGCGCGTTGGCTTCGCCGCTGGCCGCGCGTCTGGGCCGAGGTGCAAGCAGCGGCTGCGCTTGTGACGCCTCGCGGGCTCACGATATTCGTGCTGGGTAAGATCCTGACTTGGGCCTTGCTCGCACTATACTACCAGGCGTTATTGGCCGATTTTGCGCCCGGGCTGGCTTGGCCCGACGTCCTTTGGGCCATGAGCGTGAGCACTTTAGGCATCGCCATACCTTCGGCGCCAGGGTATGTAGGCGTATACGAGGCGGCTGCGGTCGCGGCGTTGACCGCCCTGGGCGTTCCCCGGGCGACCGCGCTGGCCTTCGCGCTGGTGCAACATGCCCTATACCTCGCGCTAACCGTGGCCTTGGGGATTCTCGCCCTGGCCCGGCTGGGCTGGTCTTGGGAGCACTGGCGCGCGGCCTGGCGAGCGGTCCAAACGCCCCATCCAACCTCGTCATCGGGAGGCGGGCAATCATGAGCAAGCACTACGTGCTCACTGGCGGCGCGGGTTTTATCGGGTCCAACTACGCGGCCCGGCTGCTGCAACGTGGTGAACACGTGACCGTGTATGACAACCTCTCGCGTCAGGGAGCCGAAGAAAACATCCATTGGCTGCAAGAAACCTTTGGGACCGACCGGCTGCGAGTGGTCGTGGGCGATGTCCGGGATGCGAGCTTATTGACAGCCACCGTGCGCGACGCGGACGTGGTAGTCCACCTGGCAGCTCAGGTCGCGGTGACCACCTCGGTCGCGCATCCCCGGCTGGATTTTGAAGTCAACGCGTTGGGCACGTTCAACGTCTTAGAAGCTGCCCGCTTGGCTCCCCGTCCGCCTATTGTGCTATATAGCTCGACCAACAAGGTTTACGGTGGTATGGAAGACGTGGCCATTGTCGAAGAGCCGACCCGGTACCGTTACGCGGACCTCCCGTACGGTGTGCCCGAAACCCAGCCCTTAGATTTTCATTCCCCGTACGGCTGCTCCAAGGGCGCGGGTGACCAATACGTGCGTGATTACGCGCGCATTTACGGCCTGCGCACCGTGGTCTTTCGCCAAAGCTGCATTTATGGCCCGCGGCAATGGGGCATCGAAGACCAGGGCTGGGTCGCGTGGTTCGTGATCGCCGCACTCACGGGTAAACCGATCACCATCTACGGTGATGGCAAACAAGTGCGCGATGTGCTTTACATTGATGATCTATTGGACGTGTTCGACGCGGCCGTCGCGCGCATCGACGTCGCCGCGGGCGAGGTCTACAACATCGGCGGTGGGCCCGAGAACGCGGTCGCCATTTGGGCCGAATTCGGGCCCGTGCTGGAGCGCATCCTTGGCCGTAAGATCCCGGTACGCTATGGCCCGTGGCGCCCGGGCGACCAACGGGTCTACATCAGCGACATCCGCAAGGCCCAACGCGAGCTCGGATGGCGGCCGCGCGTGCCCTTTGAAGAAGGCTTGCGGCGTTTGGTGGATTGGGTGCGCGCCGCGTTCAAGCT
>JAADEP010000199.1 GCA_013153335.1 Chloroflexota bacterium | reverse complement strand
TTTCCTGAGCTATTTGGCCTTTTTGGCCGACCCTACCCGCTACTTCCCGATCCGGCCCTCATATTTTGATGCGTTGCTCGAGCATTATGGTATTGGACGGAAGATCTCCGGTTATGTCACCTGGGAACGTTATGCGCTCTTGCTCGATTTGGCGGAGGCGGTCAAGGAATTGCTTTTTCCCTTCCATGGCACGCCCAACGTCATTGAGCTTCAATCCTACATGTGGGTTGTTGGTTACCTGCTGAAGCGGGGCACTCCAGCTCCGCAGATCGAACCCCCTTCGAGATGGCTCGATTGGGAACAAGAGTTCAAGGCGCGTAAGCAGCGTGCCATCGAACGAGAGTGCATTGGCGTGAAAGGCGAGCAATTCGTGTATGAGCAAGAGGTCGATAAGCTCCGAAAGGCGGGGCGGGCGGATCTGGCCGAGCGCGTGCGCGTTGTGTCGTCAGAAGGGAATGCTTCCTACGATATCCTTTCCTTTGAGCCTGATGGCCGGGAGCTCCATATCGAAGTAAAGACGACCGTGCGCTCTCCCGAGAACGACAATGGGTTTTGGCTCACGGAGGTGGAACGCAGTCAGGCGGAACAGGATGCGCACTGGGTGGTCTACCGAGTCTGGAACGTGGATTCTCAGCCGCATTATGCGAACTTGGGCAATGTGGTTCGGGATGGGCACCCGGATTGGACGTTGCAAGTCTCGGCTTGGCGTGTGGTGCCCCGGCGCTAAGCTTCATCGCCGGGTTCGTGGGGCGATTCCGTCGGGCTGCAGCGGTCTTCGATAAAGAACCCTTGCTCCCACAGGTAACGGAGCACGTCTTTGTACAAAGCCGCGTCGAGGATGACGGTCGTCGCGGTGAGGTGTTCGCGTATCGCGCGACGGAGGGGGGAACGGCGCAAGGCCGCGAGCGCACGGGCGTCGGGCAGGCGAAGCAGACATACGCGCTCGATGCGGCCCGGGCGTCCGTGCCAGGCTTGGGTCACGGCTTGCAACACGGGCTCTGGCGCGGCCACCGCGGGGTCGGTGAGCACGCGGCGGATGTGCTCGAGCCGCAGGCCCTGCCCGCGCGCGGCGCGCAAGGCCTGCCCGTCCCAACGGTAAGGCAGGCCCGCGGGCGTGGGCGGATCGGGGGCCATCCACCGGGCGAGTTGATAATGCAGGGCCCGCGACGCGCGCCACGGCACCTGCACGTACCCCGGGGCGTGCCAGTTCATGGGCGTGGGCTCAGGATCGGCCATGTCGGGCGCGCGGTCCGCGAGCAGCGCGGCGCCCGCTTCGGTGACTCGAAACGCGGTGATCGGGCCGTTGGGCTCGCGTTGGGCCACGTCCACCAGCCCAAAGAGGTGCCACGGCCCCGCGAGATAAAACCGCAACAACGCGCCCTCGACCTGGTCCCAGGCCTCGAGCCCGCGCAAGAAACGGCCATCGCGGCGGTCGCGCAAATACCAGGTGTCAAACGCGTCAAGCGACCGCTGGAAGTCCGGCTCGTGCTCGCGGATGTCCGCGAGCCAGGCTTCTACATCCCACCAGGTGTTGGGGGGCAGCGCGGCGAGCCAGGTCAGCGCGCGGTGCCGCGGGCGCAGGGGGTCGTTTTGCCATTGTCCTTCGGGTTGCAGATGGGGCAGCAAAAGCAGATCGTTGACCAGCGGCGTATCGCGCCAGGTGCGCCAAGCTCGCAGCCAGGCTTGGGCCCAGGGCTGCGTGAGCCACGCGCGCGCGGTTTCGGCCTGGACACCCCCGCGCGCGTGCCAGAGCCCGCCAGCCTCGAGGTACGCGAACCACCACGCGTCGGTGAACGGCCAGGGCCGCCAGTGTTCGCCGCGCAGCGGAAAGCCCGCGCGCACGCGGCCCAACACGCGCGCGAGCACGTGCAATCCGCCCGGGCCGATGCTCGGCCTCGGGTGTTGGTACGCGTCTGGCTCGGCCTCGCGGCCCCACGCGCGGGGCGCTTCTGCGGACTGGGGCGGCGGTGGCAGGAGCGCGAGGAACTCGTCCGGAATGTACGCGAACTCTTGCAGGCCGTGCTCAGTGGGGAAGAACGCGCGGCCAATGAGGGCCCGATACCAAAGGGCCTCGGCGATCGACGCGGGCCGAAGGTGCGGCTTGGCTTGGGCCCATTGCGAAGGCGGCAGGTCGCGCACTTCGCCGTAACGGAGCGCGAAGCGGCTCCAGGGCATTCGGCCCCCGTGCTGCGCGAGTTCGTGCAGCGCGTTGAGGGCCACGGGAGGGAGCGCCTGCCACATGGCCGCGATGCGCTCGGGGTCGAGCAGCGCCTGGAGCAGAGGCTCGAGCGCGGTCAAGGGGGGATTGAGCCCCCAGGCCTCGGCAACCAGGTGGCGAAAGGCTCGGTCTTCTTCCTGAAGGCGAACGCGCAAGCTGGGCATAAGGACGTCCGATTGCTACGCCCGCATCGCGGGGTTTCGCTCTGGGCCATGCACCGCGCGCAGGGCATGGGGTACAACGCTCAGCTCGAGTTGATACACCGGATGCTCAAAATCCGCGAAGATCTCGCCGTCGGTATGCACGTACATCGGCGTGCGCGCGTGCAAACGCAACCGCTGAAAGCGCCCCATGTGGACCGCGGGCCGCGCGGCTTGGGTCCCGCGCAAGAAATCGGGGAGCAGACGCAACATTTGCCCGCGCGAGACCGGGTCCACGCGGGTGAAGTTCAGCCATCCGTCGTGCACATCCGCCTCGGGCGCGACCATAAACCCGCCGCCTTCGCGGGGGCCGTTGCAGAACACGCCCATGAGGAACGCGACGTCCATAGGCGCGTCGTGGTCTTGTTGCCACGTGGCCTCGACCGCGCGGTGGTCCAGCAACATGGCCGCGAGCACCGAGGCCAAATAGCGCAAAAACCCGCGCAGCCAACGATGGCGCCGCGAGCGGATAGTCACCACCGCGTCAAACCCGATGCCGAGGGTGTTATCCCAGAATTCGACCCGGCCGCGCTCGTCTTGTAACGTCGCTACGTCGATCGGCGCTGCTGGCCCTTCCAAGGCCCAGGCCAGGGCTTCTTCGGGGTCGCGCGGGATGCCCAGCGCGTACGCGAAGTCGTTCCCTGAGCCGATGGGCACGACCGCGAGCTCGGGGCGCTGCGCCTTGGGCACCTGCATCAGGCCGTTGACCACCTCGTGCACTGTGCCGTCGCCGCCGAGCGCGACCACGCGCGTAAAACCCTGGCTCGCGGCCGCGCGGGCCAATTGGGTCCCGTGGCCGGGCTTTTGGGTGCGCGCCCAGACCGCGCGCTCGCCGGCCAGGGCCTGAAGCCGCGCGCGCAGTTGGGGCTCGCGGCGGTAGGCTTGCCCCAAATCCGCATGGGGATTGAAGATGAACAACACCGAAGCGCGCGCCATGTCTATCTACGTCGCCGTCGATGGCGTTGCAAATAGGTCAAAATGCCCAAATATCCGAGGAACGCGCCCGCCACCGTCGCGCTGTAGCTCAGGATGTTGAGCCACCATCGCGACGGCAGCACGCGGATCACCATGAGGAAGGGGAGCAACGCACCGAGGAGAAGCAGAACCCCTGCTATCACGAGCATGCGCCGGGGAGGCCAACGGCTGACCATAGGGCCATGCGCCTCCGTCAGGCTTGCTCCTCATAGCCGGGGGGCACGCGATCCCCTTGCTCATAAAGCCAGCAGGCCACGCGATGCTCGGGCCGAGGTTCGAATTCGGGCGGCTCGTTCACATCGCACTGCCCGCGCAAAATCGCCTTGCATCGGGGATGGAAGCGGCAGCCTGGCGGCGGGTGCACCAGGCTGGGCGGCTCGCCCGGGGGCACCTCGCGCAGTTTGTGCGCGTTGGACGCGTCCGGGTCTGAGATCGCGTTCAGCAGCGCGACCGTGTACGGATGCCGCGGGTGCCACAGCAGTTCGTCGGTCTCGGCCTTTTCGATGATTTTGCCCGCGTACATCACAAAGATGCGTTCGGAGAAGTAGCGCACGGTCGAGAGGTCGTGGGTAATGTAGATCACGGCCAGGTTGTAGTCAGATTGAATCTGGCGCAGCAACTTGAGGATTTCGACCCGGACCGAAGCGTCGAGCATGGAGACCGGCTCGTCGGCCACCAAGAGCTTGGGGCGGCGGATCATCGCGCGCGCGATCACGACCCGCTGCTGTTGCCCACCGCTCAGCATATGCGGGAATTTGTTGAGGAAGTCTTCCGGCGGGCTGAGCTTGACTTCCTCCAGCACTTCACGGATGCGTTTGAGCCGCTCTTGCCGGTTCTTCACACCGCCGAGGATGAGGGGCTCTTCTAAGATGCGGCGGATGCTCATGAAGGGCGGAAGCGCGCCGAAGGGGTCTTGCTGCACATAGCCGACTTGCGAGCGATACCAGCGGAGCCCCGCGCGTCCGCCCGCGAAGATGTCCCTTCCTTCGAAGAGAATTTCGCCGTCGTAGGGCCGCACCAGGCCCAGAATCGCCTTCATCAGGCTCGACTTGCCACAACCGCTTTCGCCCACGATGGCAATGGCTTCGCCCCGGGCCAGGTCGAAACTCACGTTATCGACCGCGCGCACATACCCCGCGTGGCCGAAGCCCCACTTTTTGAGCTCGTACCACACGCGCAAATTCCGCACCGAGAGCAGGGGTTCGCCGCTGGTGGGCGTGGCTGTGGGCTCCGCGTAGGTCTGGGTTTGTACCGCCATGCTCCACACTCCTTATGCCTGGACCTGCTGCGCCGTGCTCATGGGCCGCGTGCCATAGATGCCGTCTGCCTCGCTTTCGTAGAGCCAGCAGCGCACTTTGCGGTCGCCCACTTGGAACATGGGCGGCTCGAACCGGCATTGAGGCATGCGATGCGGGCAGCGTTCGGCAAAGCGGCAGCCCTTGGGTGGGTTGAGCAGGCTGGGCGGTTGCCCTGGGATGAACTCCAGCTCCTGGTCCCCGCGAAGCTTGGGGACGGCGGCCATGAGCATTTTGGCGTAAGGGTGCAGGGGCTCTTGGAAGAACGAGGCCGCGTCGGACATCTCCACCACCTGGCCTGCGTACATCACCGCGACGTCATCGGCCAGCTCGCTGGACGTGGCCACGTCGTGGGTGATCAGGATGTAGCTGGTCCCGGTCTCCCACTTGATTTGCTTGAGCACGTTCATGATGTTGGCCTGGGTAAGCACGTCCAGCGCGGACGTGGGTTCGTCCAGAATGATCAACGGAGGCCGGGTAATCATGGCCATCGCGATGGCCACGCGTTGCCGCATCCCGCCGCTGAGCTCGAAGGGGTAACGGTGCAGAAACGTATCTGGCACGCCCACATAGCGGAACATCTCGCGCACCTGCTCGATGGCCTCGCGTTTGCTCACGTCGGGATAGTGAATGAGCAAAGCCTCGGCCACCTGGTCGCTCACGCGTAAGACCGGGTTGAGCGCGTTCATGGCCGCCTGGGGCACCAACGACATCTTGACCCAGCGGATCTGCATCCGGAACGTCTCTTCATCCAGGCCCATGATCTCCTGGCCGTCCAGGTATACCCGGCCTGTGTAGGTGTCCACATTGCGCGGCAAGAGGCGCAGGATGGCTTTGGCCAGCGACGACTTGCCGCACCCAGATTCGCCGATGATCACCACCGCGCGGTGTTTGCCCAGCTCAAAGTCCACATGGTCCACGGCCTGGACCACGCCCTTGGTGGTGCGAAAGTACAACACCAGGTCTTCGACTTTGAGGATGAGGTCATTGTTGGACGAACGGTTCTCGCTCATGCCTGTACTCCCCGGGGATGCTCCGCGCTACAGTTCCCGCAGCCGCGGGTTGAAGATGCGGTCTAAGGAGAAGCCCAACATGGCAAACCCGATGCCCGTGACCATCAGCAAGAACGAAGGCTCGAGCATCCAGTAATAAAGGCCCTGGTACAGCGCGCCGTTGACCCGGGCTTCGTCGATCACCTTCCCCCAAGTGGGCAAGACCGGGTCGCCCAGGCCCAGCACGGCCAGGGAGGCCTCGAGAAACACGAACGAAGGGATCAGCGTAACCAGGGATGGGATCAGGGTCGGAATAATGCGCGGCACCATGTAAAACAAAATGATGCGCCAGTCGCTCGCGCCATACGCGCGGGCGGCTTCGATGTAAGGCTGGGCTTTGACCTGCAAGAAGATGGCGCGGTAGGTTTTGATGCCCGCGCCGAAGATGCTCAGCAAGATGATAATGCCCAGCATGGCCCAGAGGCTTCGGGTGTAGAACACGCCGATCATGATGAGGATGGGCAGCACGGGCAGCACCAGGTTGACCTCGGTGATGCGCTGGATGAGGGAGTCCACCCAGCCGCCGTACCACACGCCGACCGCGGAGATGATCATGGTGAGCACTGTGGTGCCGACCGCGGCCACCAAGCCGAAGGAAAGCGCGATGGGCGTGCCCCACAGCAACGCGATGCTCAGATCCCGGCGCAAGTGGTCGGTGCCTGCCCAGCCGTAGACCGTGCCGTAAAGCACGGCCTTGCTCTCGAGGGTCGAGTCTTCTTCGAAGCGCGAGCCCTCCAGCCGCAGCACATACGTGCCTTTGAGTGGTCGCGGGTCTTCCACAAAGGGGTCTTCCGCGAACACGCCCACAATGGTCGAGACGTGCTCCGGCAGGCGCAGTTTGCGATGGAGCTTTTCGTCCTGCTCCAGCCGGTAGACCCGTTTGCCGCCCTCGACCGCGAGATTGGCCAGGCGGATCACCTTCCCATCGGGCCGCTCGATGCTGATGGATACGTACGGCGCCTTGGTTTTGTACTCCGAGTACAGGGTCACCGTCAGCTCTTGGGGGAAGGTGTCCGCGGTGTACTCGAAGGTATAGACCACGTCGTCGACCCAAAGGCCCTCGTCGACCTTTTCTTGGTGGCGTTCGACGCCGGGGTCCTGGGAGGTGCGTTTTTGGGTCAGTGGGCGTTTGTCCTTGACAAAATAATTGATCCACGCGGGCCAGGCGAGGCGGGGGTTATCGCCCCAAATCTCCTCGCCCCCGCGCCACAGGCGGATGGCTTCGTGGTAGGGCAGGGTGATCACGGTATACACCGATACCGCGATCAGAGCGAAGATCACCAGCAGCCCAAAGATGGCCGATGGGTAGCGAGAGATCTCCCGAAGCGCTCCTCGGAACATAGACCTTACTCCCAAGCAAAGTGCGCCGGTTCACGGGCCTACGCGCGGCGGCTGCCACCGCCAATATCTACCCGCGGATCGACAATGGCGTAGATGATGTCCAGCAGAAAGACCGTGATGGCCAAGAGATACGCGAAAATCACGGTTGAGCCCACGATGACCGGGGTATCGAACAGCTGGATGGCCTGGTACAGCACCCGGCCCAGGCCCGGCCAGTTGAAGATGGTTTCGAAAATGGGCGCGCCCATCCACACGCCGATCACGCCCAGGGCAAAGCTGGTGATGATGGTGGGAAGGGTGGGGCGCAAGATGTAACGGCGCTCCAGGGTGCGGGGCGCGACGCCTTTGGCCCGGGCCATTTCCACATAGTCTTCGCTGGAGAAAATCAGGAAGAAGGTACGCCAGCTATACACGCTGATGAAGATGGAGCTCAGGGTCAGCGCGGTCAAGGGCAAGACCATGTGATAGGCCACGTCCAGCGCGTATTGCACCGGGTTCTCGGGCGGGGGCACCGAGACCATCCCGCCAAAGGGGAACCATTTCAGCCAGGCCGCGAAGATAATGATCAGGAACAGGCCGTAAAACCAACCGGGTGCAGAGGATAAAGGCGAGAGCGCGACGAAAAGCCGGTCGAGCCAACTGCCATAATTGCGAGAAAGATGCAGCGCGATGAACAGGCTCAGCGCGAACAGCACCACTTGCGCGGTGCCGAAGAGCACCAGGGTCGCGGGCAGGCGTTCCAGAATAATCAAGCGCACCTGCCGTGAGCCCGAGTCGCTGGTCATGTTCTCCGCGCGGCCCAGGTTCAGCGTGAGCGCATCCCAGAGATAACTGAAGCTGCGTACGAGGAAGGGCTTGTCTAAGCCCAGGCGCTTTTCTTCGTTGCGGATGCGCGCTTCCAAGAGCTGTTGGCGTTGCTCTTCGGGGAGGGAGCGAAACGTCGGGTCGTTCTGGAGTTGCATCGCGACCTGTTCGCGAATCTGGGCCCGGCGGATCTGGTCCACGAAGCCGCCCATGTTCGCGATGAGGATGGTCAGGTAAACGCCGATGACAACGGTGATGAACAGGGTGAACAAGCGCACGACCGTGTAACGAGCCAGCCGCGCAATGGTGGAGCGTGTCGCGCTCGTCACACGGGAAGCCTTGCCGTTCTGTTGTTCGCTCATAGGCCCATCCTTGTTTGGCAAAGGGTCACCGGTTGGTCGGTCAGGAGCGCAAACTCCTGGGAAGAAGCGTACTTGTTGAGGCTCTGGGTTTTGTGTGGATGGATTTTACCATAAACCCTTTGATTTGCTCATGCGCGCCGTTGGACCAAGCTGGCCATTTGTTCGAACCGCGCCGTACGCAGCTCGGGCAGCGGGTCCAGGGCCTGCAGCGCGCCCAGGGTTTCTTGCACAAACGACGCGGCCACCGCGCCATAGAGGGCCGCGCGCAGCGGGTCGTAGTGCTGCAGATAGCCGACCGCGAAACCGCCGACGAAGGCCGCTTCCCGGCCGCAGGGGTTGCGGCGGCGAGTGGGGTAAAACGGCACGAACCACGCGCGGTCTTCGCGCGGGGCCGCGACGTGCGCGCCTTCGGGCTCGAAAATCACCACGGTGTGGGCGCCCCATTGGCCCAAGAGCTGGACGATGTCGCGGAGGTCGTCGGTCCAGCCCGCGAACAGCGCGCGCGCCTGGGTTGCGGTCAAGAAAAACGCGGTGATGTCGAGCAAGAGGGAGGGCATCTCCGCGCGGAACGCGGGGTGCATGTAACCGGATCCGGCCATGAGCAGCACGTGTCGCGCGCCGCGACGCCGTACCTCGGCGGGGATGAGGAAGTGTGTGAGGAAGTCGTACGGGGTGAAGACCGCGATGCGGGCTTCTTCCGCGAGCCAGCCGGGCAGGTCGGTCATGCGCAGCGTCCAGGGTCGGGCGCGGCGCTTGGGGTCCAGGCCCGGGGGCGGGGGTTGATAATCGAGCAGGCTGAGGGGCACGGTGAGGCCATAACGGGCGAACAGGGGCGCGAGCGCGGTGACGCGCGCCTGGGGCGCGCAAATGCGCCGGTCCTCCCAACGCTCGGACAGACGGCGCACGCCTTGCACGTCCCAGCCGCGGGCAGCGAGCTCGTCGAGCCAGGCTTGCGGAAACGTCGGTGGGATCCGGTTGATGAGGCCGGGCCGTTGCTCCCATAGGGCTACGCCGACGGCGGCGTAGAGCGCCTCGCCGCCGGGGATGTCAAGCATCGGCTGGCCTTCGTAAGGCAACACGTACTCGCGCTGGAGCGCGCCCAAAACCGCGTACGTGGACATGGCGCCATTGTACCAAGCTTCGCGGCGCGTGAGGCCTGTGCGGGTGCGACCGCGCCAGGCGGGCGGCGGAACCTGCACTTGACCCGCAGGCGGCTGAACCCGCCCGCTATCCTCGCCGTCTGTCATGCGTTCCCACGCGTTGGGCCGGATAAGCCGCGCGTAATTCTATGCTAGCCGCGGATTTTCAGGCGGCTGGATGGAGTGAGGTGGCGCGGGTGGCGAGCGAGGGAAACCGTCCGTGGGATTCGTCGCGCCTTGACTACTCCCCCTCGTCGGTCGCTTGACCGTTTCTACAACATTTGCGGGCACCCGTTTCAACGACCAGCGTCGGAGCTCGCGATGGCTCTGGTATAATGTTACAAATTACCACGCCCATGGCCGCCCCCACCGCACCCCCGCGCCGGAGGGATCGGATGGACGCCAACCAATGGAAAGCCCTGAAAGCCGCAAGCCTGGCCGCGTTCCTCCAGGCCGCCAAGGCCGTGCCCGGCGTCAGTCAGGTCCTCGCGCCGCTCCATACCGCGGTCCAAACCTACCGCGAAACCCTGGCCGGCCTGGACGACCTGCCCACCCACACCCGCCGCGC
>JAADEP010000173.1 GCA_013153335.1 Chloroflexota bacterium | reverse complement strand
GCCAGAAGCGCTGGCGCATCTTGAGCGAGCTCTATGGCAAACTCATCGTCATCGTGGTGACGCATTGGCTGCTGTTGTTGGGATGGGCCATGCCGGATTTGAGCCTGGACAAAGCCGTCCAGGCGGTGCAGAAGATGGTGGTACCCCTGGCGCTGGCGTTGTATCGAGGGGAACCTTTGGAAGAACTGTTCCGCCTGTTGCAAACCTTGTTGCAGAAGGCCTGCCATCAGAACAAACGGTGTAGGCAACCCTCTACTTTCCAAATGCTGTCCGCTCTCCAGCCCTTATCTTGATGCGCATGGATGTAGATTTTGCGTACCCCCATGCGGGGATGGCGGGCTCGGACGGTTCGGAACAAGGCCAGCACCATCTCCTCCTGGGCTTGCCGGCGTTGGGTCCGGTAGCGGGCCTGATAGTACGCCTGCGGGCTCATGCCGAGCCATCGGCAGGCGTGGCGGACGAGGACGCGGTGGGCCTGGCGGGCCCGCTGGACCGTGGCGAGGCGGTCGGTTTTTTTGGGGCCACCCCGGCCGCCTCCAGGGCAGCCCGCAACATGCGGTTCTCGAGGGCGAGTTCCGCAACCAGGTGCTCGAGGGCCTGGAGGCGCTTCTGGAGTTGGCGCACGTGGTCCAGGTCTTCGGGCGTGCGATGAAGACGGTTTGGATGCGATAGGGCTTTTTGCCGTAGCGCTCGACCCAGCGTTTGATGGTGCCATGGCTGTGGATATTGTAACGACGCATGAGTTCGGTGACAGTGGCGCCTTGTTCGTACTCGGCGACGACGTGGCGCTTGAAGGCTTCGCTATACCGAGGACGGCGTTGGATGGTGTCCGACATCTTTCCCTCACCTCCGGAAAAAGGTTGTTGGAGTTCGGGGTTCCCAAAGGGTAAACCTTTTTCCGGACGGGACAAGGCTCCAAAGCCCTCGTTTCCATCATCGCCGCGGAACCACGGCTCGTTGAAATTCACGCAGGCGGCGGATTTTGTTCCGCCGAAAATGCGCTGCGCGGAACCGATGAGCGGGCGGCGGAGCCACCTCAACGCTGGTCTCCTCCAAAGCCTTGGGATAGGTCAGCCCTAACTTAAAGACGGCTAATGCTGTGTCGATGGGAAGCGTCTCGGGTCTATATCATCGACTGCAGCGTCTTATGCGGTGCGCTCTTCGGTCGCCCCGGCCGCGCGGAGGCTTTTGCCCACGAGGAAGCGCGGGCGTTGGCCTAGGGCCTGCCCCGCGAGTTGGCCGCACCCGGCTTGGATGTCGATGCCGCGGCGCAGGCGGATGGTGCACGGGATGCCGGCTTCGCGCAGGATGGCGCAGAAGGCCTCGGCTCGGCGCTGGGTGCTCGCCCGGCCTTCGTATCCCGGGGTGGGGTTGAGGGGGATGAGGTTGACGTGGGCCAACATGCCTCGGAGCAGCCGCTTCAGCTTGTGCGCTTGTTCGGGCGTGTCGTTGACGTCGCGAATCAAGGCCCATTCAAAGGTGACCCGGCGATGGGTCTGGCGAATGTAATCCTGTACCGTGTCCATGAGCTCGGCCAAAGGCCAGCGCCTGGCCACAGGGATGAGCTGTTGCCGCAACGCGTCGTCGGCCGCGTGGAGCGAGACCGCGAGGTTGTATTGCCGGCCTTCGCGCGCGAATTGCCGAATTTTGGGTACCAACCCTACGGTCGAGATGGTGATGCGCCGCGCGCCGAGATTAAAGCCCCGTGGATGGTTGAGCCGATCCAGGGCTTCCATGGTCGCGGCATAGTTGTGGAAGGGCTCGCCCATGCCCATGACCACGATGTTGGTGACCCGATCGCCTTGGGCCCGCAGCCAGCGCGCGTAATAGATAACCTGCTCCACAATCTCGCCCGCGGTCAGGTTGCGCAGGAGCCCGAGTTGCCCGGTCGCGCAAAACACGCAGCCCATGGCGCAGCCGGATTGGGTCGAAATGCACAAAGTGCGTCGCTTGAGATAGCGCATACGTACGGTCTCGACCACGGGCCCGTCGGGCAAGCGAAAGAGGGTTTTGTGGGTTTCGCCGTCGCTCGAGACCTGCTCTTGTTCGGGCGTGAGTCGGCGAAAGGTGAACGCTTCGGCCAGGGCCGCGCGCAAAGCTTTGGGCAAGGGGTGAAAGGCCTCGGGCCGATCCCAAAGATGCCGGTACAAGCCCTCCCAGATTTGCCGCGCGCGGTAGCGCGGTTGGCCTTGCTCCTGAACCCACTGCTCCCACTCGGGCAAATCCAGGTCATACACGTGGCGTTTGCTCATGGTGCATTACCCTCCCGTCCTCCATCATACCGCACCAGCCAAAACGACTGCGATGAACGCGACAAACCACCCGATGAACCAGTGCGCCAGGATCGGATAGAGCACCGAACGTCCGCGCCAGGCCAGGATGGCGAACCATACGCCGCCGAACAAGGTGGAAAAGGTCTCGGCCGCGGGCTTGCCTACGTGCATCAACGCGAAGGGTACCATTTGCAGCCACATGGCCGCGCCCACGCCAAACGCACGCGCGTAGGCGAAGAGCAAATACCCCCGAAAGATGAACTCCCAGCCGATGAGGTCGGTCAAAACCCACCAGGGATAGGTTGCTGACCACAATGGGCGATAATAGGCCCGAACGCTGGGATCAAGGTAGACGCTCGCGGCCTCGACGCCGGCCGCCACCACCCAAGTCAGGCCGACCAGGGGCAAGGCCTCGCGCCAACGGCCCAGGGTGAGCCCATATTCCCGCGGCGAGCGACCGAGCCAGGGCAACGTGAGCAGCGGGAAGATAAGATACAGAACCAGGCTCTCGGTCGCCTCATCCAGGGGCAAACCCAGGTTCCGGAGGATATTGTACTCGTCCATGAGCATGAACGCGGTGCTAAAAATCGTGACCCAGGTGGCCTCGCGCGGGAAAACGGGCGGCTCGCCACCCCAAACCCAGAGCCATAATTTCCGCAACATGGCAGCTCTCCTCGCTGGCCAGGGAGATGGGCCGGACAGAATTAGCGCCAGGCCAGCCGACTGGTCTGGCCGTCCCCGGTAAGTTGGCGCACCTTCCCCGTGCGCGCATCGATCAGATAAACGTTCCCTTCATGCAAAAACGCGAGGGCCGGGTTGCCGCTTTGCGGCAGGGGTTCGGGCGACCAGACGACTTCTTGGGGCTCTAAGCCCAGGTCGCCCGGCTCAGTAGGGTAAAGCCGGCGGCGGTCCGAGCCGTCGCGGTCCATGACCATCAGAACATAACGGCTGAGCTCACTTTGGTGCGGTGTGATGGCTTGCAGATACGCGACCCAATAACCGCTACCGTTATCCACATGGGGCAGCAGCGGCGACGCGACCGGGTAAGCGAACATGCCCACGTCTTCGACCAAAACAAACGCCTGCTGCAGCAAGGTTGAATACGCGATCAAATGGAAGGTCGGATCGGCCTCGTCCCCCCCTGTATAACCGGGCAAGCCGTGACTCACAGTGAACAGCACGTCGCCTTGGGGGCTCCAAGAGATGCCCGGCACCCATGCCCAATCCGCGCGGGTGCGATAGGGCGTAAACGCGATCCAACGTTCGGGTTGTTCTTCGCCCAACTTGAGATAGCCGACGCCGTCAGGTTGGGCCAGGGCGAGGCCTTGAGCATCCGGTCGCCACGCGAACACCGTGCCCCACCAGCCGTATACACCGCCCGCGTTGGGCTCGAGGAAGATCTTCGGCCCCAGTACCTTGCCGCTGACGGGCGCGATCTGGATGAGCGCGAGTTCGTTGTTGGCCTGCCATCCCGGCGGGGCCTCACGCGGCTCGACCGAGGAGTACGCGATAACTTTGGGTTGTTTGGGCGAGAAATCTGCGAAGTGGATGACATTGGCGATGCCCAAATCCAGCAGCCGCACGGGATCAGCTTGCAAGTCCGCGAGCCAGAGCTCGTTGATGCGGTCTGGCTCGGTGCTGTGCCGAGTGAACAAGAGCCAACGCCGGTCAGGGGAAAGCCGAAAAATGCGTCCATCGAGGTCGCCCGTCAACACAACTGGCCGCCGTTGCCCCGTATCGCCCTCCATAATCCAGGCGTTGCCCGCGTTGAGATAAGCCAGCCGGCCCGGGATAGGCTCGGGGGTGAAGGGCGAGCGTACGCCCACCATCACGATTTCGGGGACGGCCTCTTGCAAAATCTCTTCGTTGACCACCTGCCGGGCCGTGAGCTGTCCATCCTCATAAACCAAGCGATAGGTGACCCGCTTGCGCCCGTTGACGCCTTGTTGGACCACCCGCGTTTCCCCTTCAGGCAGGGCCTCGTTGCGCACGGTCTGTCGCTCAAAGGGGATGACCTCTTCTTGGGTCTCGAAGACTTCTTGCACGCGCACCACGCGCACCTGGGCGCCGTCGGTGAGCACCGTATACCCCGCTGGCTCAAGGCGATCGAGCGGTTCAAGCGTGATCCCGGCCAGCGCGACCGCTTCTTTCGCGGTCGTGCCGGCCGGGACCTGTACCGTATGGGTTTCCCCGTCCGCCTGGATGGTGACACGAATGGCTTGAGGCGGACGGGTCGGCGCTTGACACGCGGTAAGAACGAGCAGAAAGACCCAAAGCAGCCGGTATCGCATGGATCTGCCTGACTACCGCACGCGGGCCTTGAGCAGGAGCCATCCGTCTTGGATTTGCACTTCTTCGACGTAATAGTGCTGGCTCCATTGCTCAAGATAGGCCTGCAGTTTTTCTACCCAGGGATCGAGCATGCTCCCGGGCATGGGCAAGGGCCCCAGGGTGGCTTTTTGCACCTGGACGTACACCTTGCCGTTCTGGGCATAAACGCTGAGCGCGACGTACGCGTCCATGGTGCCCAGGTCGGTATCGACTTGAGCGTACATTTGGATCTGCCCATCGCGGAAATACACACGCACGTTATGGACGGGCAGGGTTTGGCCCGAGGAACTTTGCTGCGCGAGCAGGCGTTCAATGGCCTGGTTGATCTGGCTCTCATGGAGCCGAAGGGTAACCGTGCCTTGGGTTCGGAGCTCTTGCTCTGCCTGGCGCAAAGCCTCTTTGAAGCTGGGCATTGCGGTCGGGGTCGGCTTGGGTGGCGGGGTCGGTCGCGGTCGGAACCATCCACACGCGCTGAGCAAGAGCATCCACGCGGCCAGGGTGAGAATACGTCCGAAGGTTTTCATGCTTCGCCTCCGATGCCAAAAACTAGAGTGACGGATTGGGATGCGTCTCACAAGGGAAACGAGGGAACGCCCGCAAACGTAACACCCCTGGGTCGTCCGTGATACAATCCGGCCGCGAGTCTCTGACAGGGCATTGTACCATGAGCCAAAGATCTGCTTTGCCCGGTTCGTTGGACGCTGGCGTAGAGGCCTTGCTCTTCGCCGCGGGGGAAGGTGTCCCGGTGGAGCGATTGGCCCGGGTGCTGGGCGTGTCGCTCGACCAGTTGGAAGCCGGCTTGCTCATGCTGGAGGAGCGGCTGCAAGACCGGGGCATCCGCTTGCAGCGCCACGGGGACACCGTGCGGCTGGTCACTGCGGCCGAGTGGTCGCCTTGGGTGCGGCGCTTGCTGGGGCTCGAGGCCCAAGCCCGTCTGAGCCGCGCGGCTTTAGAGACCCTGGCCATCATCGCGTATCGACAACCCATCACCCGGCCCGAGATCGACGCCATCCGGGGGGTCAACAGCGAAGGCGTATTGCGCAGCTTGCTGGAAAAGGGGCTGATCCAAGAATTGGGCCGAGCCGACGCGCCGGGCCGGCCCATCCTCTATGGCACCACCGAGGCGTTTCTACAGCATTTCGGCTTGACGTCGTTGGAGCAACTTCCCCCGCTGGAATCGTGGGAAGACGCCGCGTAGGCAGGGCGCCGGTGCGGGCCCGGGTCGAGCCCGCACCGGCCATGGTTCAGGCCGCAGGCCGGGCCTCAGCCCGGACGGGGTTGCGCAGCACGCCCAATCCTTCGATCTCGATTTCCACCACGTCCCCGTCCCGCAGCGGGCCGACGCCGGCCGGGGTGCCGGTCAGGATGACATCCCCGGGCTCTAAGGTCATGATGGAAGAGATAAACGTGATGAGCTGGGGAATGCCGAAGACCATCTCGCGCGTCGACCCGGTTTGCCGCACTTCGTCGTTGACCCGGGCCATGATGAGCGCATCGCTGGGATCAAATTCGGTGTCGACCCAAGGACCCAAAGGCAAGAAGGTGTCGAACCCTTTGGCGCGCGTCCACTGGCCATCCCGGCGCTGCAGGTCGCGCGCGGTGACGTCATTGGCGACGGTATAGCCCCAAACGTAGTCCCAGGCCTGGTCGATCGGGATCCAGCGTCCCCGGCGACCGATCACCACCGCGAGCTCGGCTTCATGCTCGACCCGTTTGGATTGCGGCGGCAAGAGGATGGTGTCGCCCGGGCCGATGATGGCCGAGGGTGGCTTGAGGAAAAGCAGAGGGGTTGAAGGCACTTCGGCCCCGTGCTCGGCCGCGTGGGCCGCGTAATTGCGCCCCACGCATACAATCTTGCTCGGCGTCACAGGTGGGAGCAATTTCACTTCGTCCAGAGGCCAACGCAAGTCTTCCCGTTCAAACTCATCAAAAGGCGATCCGTGAACCCGACCCACCCGGCCTTCGTGAACCCACCCCCGGTGGATTTCCCCATCAGGGGTTCGAAAGCGCACCCAACGCATGGTTAGCCTCCTGCGGTCATGTGGATCACTTTGACCTCATCGCCGTCTTGCAGCTCGTACGTCTCCCAATCGTCCCGGGGGATAACCTCGCCGTTCACCGCGATTACCAAACGGGGAAAGGTGAACTTCAGCTCGTTGAGCAAATCCCGGATGGTCATGCCAGGGCGCCAACGGACGGTAAATTTGTCGTTGACTCGAATCACTTGGGCTACCTCCTGCGAAATCCGGCGGCGCCGGGCGCGAGGCTAGTCCAGGCTGGCGCGAGGTCGTCCGTAGAGATACCAAAAGCGCTCTTTGGGGAACGCGGGGATCAGCTCCTTATCCCAGACGAACTCGCCGGGCTCGAAGCGCAGGCGCAAGCGCTCGTCCGCGTTCCGAATGAGCAGCTCCACAGGCGGATGGGGCGCCGCGCCTTCGGCCAAGAGCAGATCCACAATGGTACGGTTGCGCACTTCCGTAGGGTAGAACGCGGCCTCTGAGGGGGCTTCGGCCAGGTCGTCCAGATAGCGGGCCCACATTTCGGCCCGACTTTCGGCCTCGCGGCGAGCCTTGCGCTCCCAATTGGCCCGCCAGCGGTTGCGAATGCCGCGCAGTTTTTCTTCCAAAATCTCGCGGCGCTCGGCCAAATCCAAAGGCAAGGGGCGTTGAAGCCGCTGCCGGGCGAGCAACACGTTCCCCAAGGTCAGCTGGGGATAGTCCGGCTCGCCGTCGGGCGGCGCGACGTCGATAGGCCAATAGAGCTCGGGCGCTTCAAGGTAATCCTCGAGCACCTCGAGGGCAGCTTCTAAGTAACGCAGATCGTACTCTGGACTGGGCATCATGCCTCCTCCTAAGCAAAGCGTCCCAACCTGGGCGCCCTCATTATATCCTGACTTGCCTTGCTTGCGCGGTCAACTGGTGGCCTTCGTTGGGGAAGGCCACGGGGCAAAACAACGCCCCCGAAACGCGCTATCCATCGAGGTGCTTCGGGAGCGCGTACGGCTCGCTTTGGCCGGGTTGAGCGTCCGTGCTAAAGCGGAATGTTCCCGTGCTTTTTCGGCGGGTTGATATCGCGTTTGTTGGCCAACATCTGGAGCGCGTTGATGAGCCGCGGGCGGGTTTCGCGCGGTTCAATGACGTCGTCGATGTACCCCCGGCTCGCGGCGATGTAAGGGTGGGCGAACTCCCGGCGGTAGGCTTCGACCAGTTCCCGTTTGCGAGCTTCGGGGTCTTCCGCGGCCGCGATCTCTTTGCGGAAGATGATCTTAACCGCGCCCTCGGGCCCCATGACCGCGATCTCCGCGGTCGGCCACGCGAGGTTGAGATCCCCGCGGAGGTGTTTGCTGCTCATGACGTCGTACGCGCCGCCATAAGCCTTGCGCGTGATCACGGTCAGCTTGGGGACGGTGGCTTCGCTGTAGGCGTAAAGCAGCTTCGCGCCCGCGCGGATGATCCCCCCATGCTCTTGCACGGTTCCAGGCATAAAACCGGGCACGTCCACAAACGTCACGATAGGGATGTTGAACGCGTCGCAGAAGCGCACGAACCGCGCGGCCTTGACCGACGCGTCGATGTCGAGAACGCCCGCCAGCACCGCAGGCTGGTTCGCGACAATGCCTACAGTGTAGCCGCCCAGACGAGCGAAGCCCACGACGATGTTGGGTGCGAAGTGCTCGTGGATCTCGAAGAACTCGCCGTTGTCGACCACCCGGCGGATGACTTCGCGAATATCGTAGGGCTTTGCGGGGTCGGTCGGAACGAGGGTATTGAGCTCAGGGTCTTGGCGCAAGGGATCGTCGCCCGTCTCAACATAAGGCGGGTCTTCCATATTGTTTTGGGGAAGGTAGGTCAGGAGCCGCCGCGCGAGCGCGAGCAATTCGGCCTCGGAATCGGCCACCACGTGTGCGACACCGGATTTGGTCGCGTGCACGTCCGCGCCGCCCAGTTCTTCAAAGGTCACGTCTTCGTGTGTCACAGCCTTGACCACCTGGGGACCGGTCACGAACATGTACGAGGTGCCCCGGACCATAAAGATGAAGTCGGTGAGCGCGGGGGAATAGACCGCGCCGCCCGCGGCGGGTCCCATGACCAGGCTAATCTGGGGGATCACGCCCGAAGCCAAGGTATTGCGCAGGAAGATCTCCGCGTAGCCGCCGAGCGCGTCGATGCCTTCTTGAATGCGCGCGCCGCCGGAGTCATTGATGCCGATGACAGGCGCGCCGTTCTTGAGGGCCATGTCGAGGATTTTGACGATTTTCCGCGCGTGGGCTTCGCCCAAGCTGCCGCCAAGCACGGTGAAGTCCTGAGAAAAGACGAACACCAGCCGACCGTCGATCGTGCCCCAGCCGGTCACCACGCCGTCGCCCAGGAAGCGGCGTTTATCCAGCCCGAACGCGCGGGCGCGATGGGTGACCAGCATATCGATCTCCCGGAAGGAGCCGGGGTCGAGGAGCAGCTCGAGGCGTTCGCGCGCGGTGAGTTTGCCCTGCTCGTGATGCCGGCGAACCCGATCCGGTCCGCCGCCGGCCAGGGCTTGCGCCCGCAGCTCGCGCAGCCGTTGGATTTTTTGCTCTGCGCTCTCGGTCATAGATGCCTCCCCCGTGAATTCCCGCGTGGTTCGCTTGGTATGGGCTCGCTGACTTGGGTTCAGGCCTCGGGTTCACGCCTGTCGGATGAGGCCGAAAACGAGCAACACGAGCACGAAGGTGCTCCCAAGCGCAAACGCGGTCCCGGCCTGCAAGAGGCTCGGGTCCGCGAGCACAAGGCGGTCGAACCAATACCAAGCTGCATAGATGATAACCGCGATTTGCGTTCCGCGACGCGCCCACGACCGGCGAAACAGCCATCCCCAAGCCAATATCAGGAAGACTGTCATCCACAGGGCGCTGGCGCCGACCTGGACCCACCAAGGGCTGCGCCAAGGCTGGCTGCGCCAGAAGTCCCGTTGGGACCAAAGCAGCTCGAGCCGTAGTGCGTGCACGAAGGCCATGTAAAGCCCCGCGAGGCCAAGGCCGATCGCGGGCAGGGTCAGGGGTGGCCGCGCGGGCGGGTTTTCCTCCCTCGCGGTCCGGGAACCTGGCTTAGGTATGCGGGCGAACATTCGACTCCTCTCGACGCAAGGCCCAAAGCAGCCCCTCGCTCGAGGGGTATATGTGGGCCAAAACGCGCGGATCGGCCAAGACCTGAGGCCAAAGGCGCTGGCGCACGCTGGGCCAATATGCGTTGTGCGCGGCGATGATGCCACCTGGTCGCACGTGGGCAACGGCCCAGGCCCAGTACGCGGGATAGCCTTCCTTATCCGCGTCTATGAAGACCATGTCCCACGGCGCTTGGGCTTCGAGTTCGGGCAAAAGACTGGCGGCCCAGCCCTCGATGACCTCAACCCGGGCGCCCAGGCCCGCGCGGGCAAGGGCTTCTCGAGCCACGCGTGCGTGCTCAGGCACAGCCTCGACGGTCACCACGCGGGCGTCGGGCCCTTCGAGGCCGAG
>JAADEP010000171.1 GCA_013153335.1 Chloroflexota bacterium | reverse complement strand
ACTCTATTCGCCGTGGCTTTCGCCCCCGGTGGGGATGAGGTGCACGTCTTTTTGGTGGCCGCGGACCCAGTATTTGTAGAACGCGATCCCGAGCAAGACCCACGCGATGGTCGCGTACCAGGCCAGGGGGCTGGTCTCGAACAGGTGGCCGGCCAAGAAGCCCTGAATGATCACCGTCGCGATGGGCAGGTAGGGCACGAAGGGCACTTTGAAAGGCCGGGGCAGTTCGGGGTGGGTCTTGCGCAACCGGATGAGGGTCAGGTTGGTGAGCAAGAACAGCGCCAGGAAGGTGAGCGACGCGCCGCTGGCCACGTCCGCGACCGGGAGCGCGACCCCCATGAACGCGATGAGCACGCCGCTGATGAGGATCGCCCAGTGGGGCGTTCGGGTCTTGGGGTGCACGCGGCTGAAGATCTCGGGCAGGTCCCCGCCGCGACCCATCGCGAAGGACACGCGCGAGCTGGAGTACACGGTCGCGTTGAGGGCCGAGGTGGTCGAGGCCAGGCCGCCGATGAGCATGAGCACGTGCCCATAGGGCATGATGAACTGCGCGATGCGGACCATGCCCCGTTCACCGTGCTGGGCCAGGTATTGCCACGGCTTCATGCCGATAATGTCTTGCACCGGAACGCCCACGGCCACGAACGCGACCAGCAGGTAAATCGCGACCACGATCGCGATGGAAAGGAAGATGGACCGGGGCAGGTTCTTTTCGGGCTCGTGCAGCTCCTCGCCCGTTTGCGCGATGATTTCGTAGCCCTCGAAGGCCACAAAGGTGAGCCCCATGGCCGCGAACACGCCCATCCAGCCGTGGGCCAACGGCGGCTGGAAGTTCTCCCACACCATCGCGCTGGGCGCGTTGAGCATGGCCTTGAGGCCAAAGGCCACGATGGTCAGCAAAATCGCGACCTTGGTGATGGTGACAATGTTGCCGACCAGGCCGGTTTCGGACGCGCCACGGTAGTTGATGAACAGGAACAGGGCCACCACCAAGATCACCAGGCCTTTGATCACCCATTGCTCTTGACTGAGCCCCAGCCAGCCCGGCTCGGTGCTCAAGTGCAGGCCCGCGAGTTCCATGAGCTCGACAAAGAAGGTTGCGAACAGGACCGCGTACAGGCTGCACGCGACCGAGTGGCTGAACCAGGAGATCCATCCCGCGAAGAAGCCCCAAAAGCGGCTCAACCCTTCGCGGACCCACAGATAGCCGCCGCCTGCTTCGGGCATGGCCGCGCCGAGTTCGGCATACGTGAGACCGGTCAGGCTGGTCACAATACCGTTGAGGAAGAACGCGATGAGAAGCCCGACGGGCCCAGCTTTGCCCGCGGCAATGCCCGTAAGCCCAAAGATCCCCGCGCCGATCATGGCGCCTACGCCGATCATGGTGGCTTCTAAGAGCCCTAAACTGCGCTTGAGGCTGGGCTGCTGGTGGGACGGGTTCATCGGAAACCTCCATGGTGATATGGCCCACGCGCCGAAGGGGCCGACCGACCTGGGCCGACCCGGCACGTGTGGCAGTCCTCGGGTCCGCCCGCTCAGGACGTCGGGGCCTCGAGGGTGAAGGTCGTTTCTGCGCGCGTCACCTCGCGCATGGGCGGCAATTCCAGCGGGATTTCTTCCCCTTCCTCAGGCAGCTGAAACTTGAAGCCCGGGGGTGGATATTGCACCGAGGCAGCCACGCGATACGATCCGGCCGGGGCTTCTTCCCGCAGGTAAAGGGTGAACTCCATCCGCGGGTTGACCGGCTCGACGATCAGAAGCTCGGCCACCGGCTGCTGTTGCGCGTTCCACACCGTGAGGTTGATGTGGGGCCGTTGCTGATAGGGACTCAACGTGAGATAGACCCGAATGCGTCCGTGGTCCAAGGGCTCCACCCGAAGCTCCCGAACCTCGACCTCTTCGGGCGGCCGCTTGGGGTCGTTCGGGTCTTCGAAGAACATCTGGAATTCGGGCGGCAACGGATTGAGAGGTATGCTTCCGCTCATGGATGTTCCATCTCCTCCAAGGACGGGGGAATTATACCGCGAAGCAGTATAATCGTAGCGTTGTGAAGCGAGGCGATGGCCGAACTTGCCCTCGCCCCGCGGCAGTCGAGCTCAGAGACGGGTTGCATGACCGAAACACCGGATGCCCTGTTGTGGCGCCATTTGCAAACCTTGCCCGCGTTTCGGGCTTTGCTACGCGCGGCCGAAGCCACGTTTTACCAGCGCGTGGCTTTGCCGCGGCCCGTGTTGGATGTGGGCTGCGGCGATGGGCACTTCGCGGCCCATACCTTTGCCGAACCGTTGGACGTGGGCTTGGACCCCTGGTGGGAGCCTTTGCGCGAAGCGCGGGTTTGGCGCGGGCATCGGCTGGTGCTCGCGGCCGATGGCGCGGCCATGCCCTTCGCGGCCCAGTCGTTCGGCAGTGCGATAAGCAATTCGGTCTTGGAGCACATCCCTCATGTGGACGCGGTGTTGGCCGAGGTGCATCGGGTTTTGCGACCGCGCGCGCCCTTTTTGGTCACGGTGCCCAATCACCGTTTCACGCGCAACCTCTCTGGGGCTCGCCTGCTGGAACGGATAGGGTGGACCCGCGCGGCCGACGCGTACCGCCGCGCGTTCAACCGCATTTCCCGGCACGTGCGCACCGACCCGCCCGAAGTCTGGCAGGCGCGGTTTGAGCGCGCGGGCTTTCGGGTTCGGGCTCGGCGCGATTATTTCTCGCCCACCGCGTTGGCGCTGCTGGAATGGGGCCACGCGTACGGCCTGCCCAGTTGGCTGGTCAAGCGCGTGACGGGCCGCTGGATGGTTTCACCGGCCCGGTGGAACGTCGCGTGGTTGCACCGCGCGCTGCGGCGTTTCGTGCGTCAGCCTGAGCATCCGCAAGGCGCGTACACGTTCTTTTATCTGGAACGGCGCTAACGCGCGGCCGCGCGCACGATCGCGGGGAATTGGACCGGATCCAGACTCGCGCCGCCGACCAGCGCGCCGTCGATATCGGGCTGGGCGAAGAAGCCGGCCGCGTTGTGGGCTTTGACCGAGCCGCCGTAGAGCACGCGCACGGCCTGGGCGGTCTCGGGGCCGAAGGCTTCGGCCAGCGCGGCGCGGATCACCTGCCCAATGACCCGTTGCGCTTCTTCGGGCGTCGCGGCCTCGCCCGTGCCGATGGCCCAGACCGGCTCATAGGCTATCACCAGGCGCGCGACCTGTTCGGGCTGCAGGCCCTCGAGCGCGGCCAGGAGCTGCTTGCGGACCACGGCTTCGGTCTGGCCCGCGCGGCGTTGTTCCAGGGTTTCGCCGACGCACACGATGGGGATGAGATCGTGACGCAGCGCGGCGTGCACCTTGCGGCGCACCATAGCGTCGGTCTCGCCGAACAGCATGCGCCGCTCGGAGTGGCCCACGATCACAAATTGGGCGAACTCCGCGACCATGCGCGGGGAAATCTCGCCCGTGTAGGGCCCTTCCTCTTCCCAATGCATGTTTTGCGCGCCCACCTTAATGTCGGTGCCCAAGAGCATCTGGGCCACGGGGAGCAGCGCGGTAAAGGGCGGGCACAAGACACGCTCGACCTCGGGCACGTCCCGCAGCGCGTCCAGCATGTCCCACACCAGGTGGCGGGCTTCTTCCACCGTCTTGTGCATCTTCCAATTGCCCGCGACCAAAGGCATCCGTTGGGCCATAAGCGACCTCCTGGGCCAGGGCTAAGGACCGGGACGAAACGCGAAAAAGGGCGAACCGAACGGCTCGCCCTGCCTTTGAACCGCGTTCATCGGACCTCCGGCCTTACAACTGGATGGTGATCTCGATACGGGCCTTGCCTTTCTTGCTCTTGCGGCCCTTGGTCTTGACCAGCGTGCGGATGCACCGGGTGCACAACACCTTGCGCACCCGGCGTCCGTTTTCCCACACCGTCACCCGCTGCAAGTTCGGGCGAAAGGTGCGCGGGGTCGACTTCTTCGACCAAGGCCGGTTCAACCCAAATTGCGTGTGCTTGCCGCACATTTCACACTTGGCCATGGTGCACCTCGCTCATGGTAAAATCGGGGGCACGTTCCCGTGTTTCGCGCGAAAAAAGGCTCCTCGTTACCGGAGCCAAGCGGGCACAATCTTACCACAAAGCGCGTCCCTTTTCAAGCACGGGGTTTTATCTTTAAGGAAGCGGGTTCGGCTCGCTAGGGCTACGCACCCTGAGGTTGCGGAGGTGCCTCGGTATGAGTGAGGAACATACCCCTTACGGTCGCATCCATATTTCCACCCGGGCCATCGCGGCCATCGCGCACCGCGCGGTGCTCAAGTCGTATGGCGTGGTCGGGCTGGCCCCGAAGAACTTGATGCAGGGCATCGCCCACGTCTTGACCCGCGACCCAACCCAGGGCGTGGAAGTGCAAGTGGACGAGGACGGGATCACCATTGACCTGTATTTGGTCGTCCAGTACGGCACCAACATCCGGGCCGTGGCCGACAGCGCGGCCAACACTGTGCGCTATCACGTGGAAAAAGCCCTCGGCTTGCCGGTGAAAGCGGTCAATGTCCACATCCGTGGCCTGCGCATCCACGATGACGCGGGCGAGGAGGAGTGAGCTCATGGCCGAATGGACTTGGGAGCCCAACCCCAAACGCCGCGAGGCTTTGCGCCGCAAGCCCATTGACGGCCAGGCGTTGAAGAAGTTGGTCGAGGCCGGCCTGACGTGGCTGCGGACCAACCAGGAAGTGGTCAACCGGCTGAACGTCTTCCCCGTGCCCGATGGCGACACCGGGACGAACATGGTCCTGACCATGCAGGCCGCGTACGACGAGATCGCGTCGTTAGGCGAGCGGCACTTCGGCGCCATGGCCGGACGGGTCGCCCGCGGCGCGCTCATGGGCGCCCGAGGCAATTCCGGCGTGATCCTCTCGCAGCTTTGGCGCGGGTTCGCCAAGGCCGTGAGCGAGCAGGCCGTGCTCACTGGCGAAGCCATGGTCGAGGGCCTCGAAAGCGCGCGCGCGACCGCGTACCGCGGGGTGGTCGAGCCGGTGGAAGGCACCATCCTCACCGTGGCCCGGGCTATCGCGGACGAAGCGCGCGCCGCGTGGGACGAGGGCGTGCAAGATCCCATCACCTTGCTCGAGCGGGTCGTCGCGGCCGCGCACGAGGCTGTGGAGCGCACACCCGAGTTGTTGCCCGTGCTCAAGCAGGCCGGCGTGGTCGATTCAGGCGGCAAAGGCCTGTATTTCTTGCTCGAGGGCATGCTGCGCTTGGTCGACGGCAAGCCCCTCGACCAACGCGAGGTCGAGGTCTTGCCCCTGGCCGCGCTCAACGTATCCGAGGCCGAAGAGCTCATCGAGCCGGGCCAGGATTTTGAGGTGGTGGTCGACTTCATCCCCAACGAAGATTTTGACCTGCGCGCGTTTTACCAGCGCCTGCGCGAGATGGGCACCGCGATCCAAGTGGGCGAAGGCGACGGCATGTATCGGATGCATATCCACGTGCCCCTCGACCGGCGTTACGAGCCCATTGACTACATCATGGGCCTGGGGACCGTGACCAAGGTCCACATGGAGAACCTGCGCGCGCAGATGGACGAAGAGCCATCGGCCCCGGGGCCGAGCGAGGAGCGACCGCGGTACGAGTTCGCGAACATTGAACCCGGCCAAATCGCGGTGGTCGCGGTCGCGCCTGGGCCGGGCATTGGCCAGATCTTCGCGAGCTTGGGCGCGGCCGCCATTGTCGAGGGCGGCCAGACGTCCAACCCCAGCACAAACGACTTTCTGCAAGCCATCGAACCCTTGCCCACGGATCGGATCATCCTGTTGCCCAACAACAAGAACATCCTCATGGCCGCGGAGCAGGTGCAAGAGCTCACCGTGCGCGACGTGCGCGTCGTCCCTTCGCGCACCGTGCCGCAAGGTTTGGCCGCCATGCTGGCCTGGGACCCCAACGGGGACCTGGACGCGGTGGCTGAAGCCATGACCGAGGCCCTGGAGGACGTTACCAGCGGCGCGATCACCATTGCCACGCGCGACGTTTCGCTGGACGGGGTAGAGGTGCGCCGGGGCCAATACATCGGCCTGCTGGATGGGCGCCTGGTGTTGGCCGCGGATGATCTGGAGACGGCTACCCTGGAGCTGTTGGCGCGCGGGGGCGCGGACGAGGCCGAAATCATCACTTTGTTCCGCGGAGCCGATTTGGATAAGGCGCAAGCCCACAGCATTGTGGACCGAATTCGCGAACGCTATCCCGAAGCTGAAGTAGAATTACATGACGGGGGGCAACCGCATTACTTCTTCATCGTATCTATTGAGTAGAAGCCCCCGCGCGAATCCGGCTCAGCCCCCGATGGCGGCAGGGATTTTGCCCCAGCGCGGTTGGGAGGTACGGGGGAGGAGGAACCCGCCGGCACGCGGCGCTGGGGTGGAACACAAACGGAGGGAGTTATGGCAGAAGCGACGATGTTCGGACCGATTACGGAACACACGCCTTTAAAGCCCGCGATCGAAGCGTGGCGTTCGTATCTGCGCGACTCAGGGCGCTCGCCTTATACCATCAAAGCGTTCATGAGCGACATGCGCCTTTTGGCCTCGTTCTTGCCCCCTGACAAACCGCTGGGCCAAATCACCACGCAAGATCTCAATCGGTTTTTGGATTGGCTGCAGCATGGCCGTGGGGTGCCTTGCAGCCCCAAGTCGTTGTCCCGCCGCATTACCACTCTCAAGGCCTTTTTCCGGTGGCTGCACCAACACGGCGTGATCCCCCACGACCCGGCCGCGGCCCTGGTGCAACGCAGCGTCGCGGCGCCCTTGCCCGCGGTGCTGACGCCCGAAGAGCGCAACCGGGTCTTGCGCGTGGCCGATGAGTTGCGTCGTGGGCCCAAGCCCGACGCTCGGCCTTATACCTTGCTGGCCCTGTTGCTCGAGACCGGGCTGAAGAAAGGGGAGGTCCTCAACCTGTATTTGCCCCATATTGTGGCCGATGACCCCGAACACGCGTATTTGTTCGTCCGCTACACCGATCCCCGCTACCGCTACAAAGAGCGCCGCATCGAGCTTTCGCCCCAGTGGGTTGAGGCCTACCATGAGTATCTGGCCCAATACCAGCCCACGGACCGGGTCTTCCCCTGGTCCCCGCGGCGTTTGGAATACATCTTGGAGGACCTGGGCAAGCGCGCGGGGCTTGACCGTCGCCTTTCCTTCGCGATGTGCCGTTGGACGGCCGCGCTCACCGATTGGCGCCGGGGTATGCCGCCCGAAGAACTGCAACGCAAGCTAGGGCTTTCGGATATCCAATGGCGCGATGTTCGACGTCGGTTGGCCCAGTTGGACCAAGCCATCCCGCCCGAGCCCGATGAGCAAAAGGCTGCTTCTCCTGCGTCTGGGGATTAGACTCGCGCGCCGCGGCGCGTTCCTCCTCGGTTTCGGGCTCTTAGGGCTGGGGCTCTTGACCGCGGCCGGATGCCAGGGAGCCTCGGCAGGCCAGGAAGCGCCCCGTCCTGTGATATGGGCCGAGGTGGAAGGCCCGATCACGACGACCACACGCGACTACCTCACACGCGTGCTCAACGACGCGCGGCGCCAAAACGCCCAGCTCGTGGTCGTGCGCGTGAACACGCCTGGTGGCGGCTTGGACCCCACGGAGACCTTGATTCAGCGCGTGCGCGCGAGCTCGGTTCCGGTGGTCATGTACGTGGCCCCGCGCGGGGCCATCGCGGGGAGCGCGGGTGCGTTGTTGGTCTTGGCCGGGCATCGGGCCTATATGGCGCCCGAGACCGTGCTGGGGGCCGCGTCGCCGGTCGACCTCTCGGGGCAAGACCTGGGCGAGACCATGAAGCGCAAGGCGACCAACTTGCTCGCGGCCATGGCGCGCAGCCTGACCCAAGCCCGCGGCCCCGAAGCCCAACGCGCGGCCGAAGCGATGGTGACCCAAGCCCAGGCCCTCACGGCCGAAGAAGCCCTGGCGGTCGGGCTCATCGACGGCCTGGCCGAGCAGCCCGACGACCTCTTGCGCGCGCTCGACGGGCAAACCCTCGTGACCCAGCACGGCGAAGTGACCTTGGCCTTGCAAAACGCCCCCTCGATCACCGTGCGGCCTTTGTGGATCGAGCGCGTCCTCGGCCTGCTGACCGACCCCAACCTCGTGCTGCTCTTGCTCAGCGTGGGCATCCAACTCATCTTGATCGAGCTCTCCAGCCCGGGCGGATGGTTCGCGGGTTTCTTGGGCACGTTGTTCTTGGGTTTTGGGGTGTATGGCCTGGGCTTGCTTCCGGTGAACTGGCTGGGGCTATTCTTCATCGGCTTGGCATTTCTGCTCTTTGTGCTCGAGGCGAAAAAATCGGCCCATGGGTTGATGGCCTTGGCTGGCGCGGGAGTCTTTGTGTTCGGCGCGCTGTTGCTGTTCAACACGCCCCTGGCCTTGCCGGGCCAGCGGCTTTCGCCCTGGTGGGCCGGGGCTTTGGCCTTGGGGATGGCCGGGCTCACGGCGGTGGTGGTGAGCTTTGCGTTGAAAGCGCGGCGCTTGCCCGTGCTCACCGGCGCCGAAGCCCAGCGCGGTTTGGTCCAGGCCATCGGTTGGGCGCGCACCGACATTCGTCCGGGCTTCCGCGGGGGCACCGTCCACGTCCGCGGGGAGCTCTGGAGCGCGCGTTTGGCCCCGGGTGCGGCGCCGATCCGCGCGGGCCAGCCCGTGCGGGTGGTCGCGGTCCGGGGGATGTATTTGCTCGTCGAGCCGGCGGAAAGCACCGGTTAGTGCGGGGGTGCCTGCATCGGATGGCTACGCGGCCCCGGCCTTGGTCGAGGCGGTTGCCGCGGCCCATCGCGCGAGAAAACGCCGCGCGTCCTCCCACATGGCACTGTTGTTGAAAAAGAGGAAGCGGGGTGGCCGGGCTTGGGTTAACGCCACCAGGCGGTCCAGCTCGTCGTCCGAATACCGATAGTGATAGCGATAACGGCCTCGACCCAAGGCTTGTCCGTGCATGCGGTAGTATCGAGGCACGCCTTCAGGAGGTTCTTGCTCGAAGGGATCGAGCGCGAGGGCCAGATCCAGAGCCTGACATAAGGCCACGGCTTGTTCCCTTGTCCATTCGCCGCGGGGCTCCCACGCGAGCAGGAACGGCCCGCGCTCGATGTGCGAGAAAAAGCGCTGCATATTCGCGATATTTTCGTCGGTTGGACGGAATGAGGGCGGGCTTTGGAAGAGAACGGCCTCCGCGCGCAGCGCTTGGGCGATGGCCCGGGTTCGCTCCCAGGCTTCGAAGACCTGGCGCGTGGGCCGAAAGAACCCATATGCCTGCGGGTCATCAACGCGGAGGTTGGCCTTGCGATACGTGGGGCTGGAGGGTGGGTGCGTAATGAGCTGCCAGGCCTTCAGCGTAAAGACGAAGTCCGGCGGTGCTTCGTGCCGCCAACGTTGGGCGGTCTCGAGCCGGGGTGGTCGATAAAACGTCTGCTGCACCTCGACCGCGGGCAGGTGCTGGTAATACACCGCGCGCCGCTTGGGAAAGCCGCAACATCCGACAGGGAACGGGGGCGTGGGCATAACCTTCCCTCCTACGTTGCGGGCGGGGTCTCGTGTGTTGTTATACCAGACTCGCGCGGAGTCTCGCGCAGCGCTCACCCAGGTGGCACGGCGAGGCCCAAGGCCGATGCTTGGCCTAGGCTGAGCCCCGGGGCTGCGAGTCGCTCGGCTCTGGGGCCGCGCGCGACCCAACTGCAGAGAACGAAACCTGCCCGTCGCGTTTCCCGGGCGTGCGTTGGAGCGTATAGGCGAACGCTGGAGGGGATAGGCCTGGTTGGGATGCGCTATATCGCTGCGATCTGTGCGTGTAGCCACGAAAGACAAGAGATGGCGGGAAGGGCTGCTTGCTTTTGTCATGTTTGGCCGCGTTCCGCTCGCATGCGCGTGAGCCGCCCCACCACGACGCTTGCCTCGTTTCGCGGCCGCTCGCTGCGTCACGGGCGAACCTCCACGCGTCAACGCTTGGGCCCCCACCGTTCGCGTCTGCGCGCGGTGGGGCAAGGTGGATTGCGGAGCCTTCGCTGCCGCGGCCTGCCCCGCGGGCGGCGGAACCCGCCCGCTAAAAATTCACCGCCGTACGCTTCGCTCGTTGGGCCGAATAATCCGCGCGCAATTTTATCCT